>NZ_KV791416.1:51153-76119 GCF_001807895.1 Stenotrophomonas sp. HMSC10F07 | reverse complement strand
CCTGCGGAAAACGGATCTGACCCCGCCTGTATGTCGAGCATCGGATCGCGTCTGGGGTAGAGCCCCCTGAGTCAGGGGGCGGCCGCGAAGCGGCGGGGGTATGGAAGCTGGTAAGTGGGGCCCGCGTTTCGCGCAGCGAAGCGTGGGAGCGACAGCGCGCATGCGTTGGCGCGTCCCCGGGCGCCGCCCGGCCGAACTACAATCCCGCTCATGCTGAAATTCTCGAATACCTCCCGCCGGGGGCGCCGGTGAGCGGCCGTGGGGGCAACGACGGCCAGGTCCGCATCATCGGCGGTCGCTGGCGCAATACCCGCTTGCCGGTGCCGACCCTGCCGGGGCTTCGGCCCAGCAGCGATCGTGTGCGCGAGACCCTGTTCAACTGGCTGATGCCCAAGCTGGGCGGGGTCCGCGTCCTGGACCTGTTCGCAGGCAGCGGCGCATTGGGGCTGGAAGCCGTCTCGCGCGGTGCCGCCCACGCCACCCTGGTCGAGCGCGATGCGCAGCTGGGACGCAACCTGACCGCCGCCGTGGCCAAGCTGCAGGCCAGCGACCAGATCAGCGTCGTGCAGGCCGATGCCGTGCGCTGGCTGCAGGGTGCGCAGGCGCAGCAGGCCGATCTGGTGTTCATCGACCCGCCATTCGCCGATGGCCTGTGGCAGGACGTGCTGGCCCAGCTGCCGCGGCACCTGGCAGCCGATGCCTGGCTGTACCTGGAATCGCCGGCCGGCCACGTGCCGGTGCTGCCGCAGGGCTGGCTGCTGCACCGCGAGGGCGGCACCCGTGAGGTGCGCTTTGCCCTGTACCGCCGTGCCACTGCTACACTTTGACCTCATCTGAACATCTGCTACCGCCCATGACCGTGGCCAACCGCCGCATTGCCGTCTATCCCGGCACGTTCGACCCGATCACCAACGGTCACATCGACCTTGTGAGCCGGGCCGCGCCGCTGTTCGAAAAGGTCGTGGTCGGCGTGGCGCAGAGCCCGTCGAAGGGCCCGGCGCTGCCGCTGGAACAGCGCGTGCAGCTGGCGCGTGGCGCCCTGGCCCACCATGGCAATGTCGAAGTCATCGGCTTCGATACCCTGCTGGCCCATTTCGTACGTTCGGTCCAGGGCGGGGTGCTGCTGCGCGGCCTGCGCGCGGTGTCCGACTTCGAGTACGAGTTCCAGATGGCCAGCATGAACCGCCACCTGATCCCCGAGGTCGAGACCCTGTTCCTGACCCCGGCCGAGCAGCACAGCTTCATTTCGTCCTCGCTGGTCCGCGAGATCGCGCGCCTGGGCGGCGACGTGTCCGGTTTCGTGCCGGCCGCGGTGCTCGAAGCCCTGCGCAAGGTCCGCGAAGCGAAGGCGGCACAGTCGTAAGCCCGCCGTACCTGCACCCCATTACGTACAACACCACGCACCATTCCGGGAGGAAATCCATGAACACCACCATGCGCGCGATGCTGATCGCTTCGTTGGCCCTGGCCTTCACCGCCTGCAAGAAGGAAGAGGCCGCTCCGGTCGACGAGGCCAAGCAGGCCCTGGTCGCTCCGTCCAAGGACGACGATGCCGGCTGGAAGAAGTACCTGCAGGAAGTGGCGATCCAGAACATGGGCAACATCACCAACAGCCCGTTCCTGTATTACCTCTCCCCGGAATCGGACCCGGACTTCCAGGCCAAGTACGAGCGCCAGACCGAGAGCGCGACCCAGGCCGTGGCCCGTGGCGTGCAGCCGGGCAACATGCTGGCCTTTGGTTCGTCGGCCTCGGGCAAGATGGCTGACATGATCCAGGCCGTGTTCAAGGACGTGTCGCCGGATTCGATGAAGGGCGTGCGCGTCGTCTTCATCGGCCAGTCGGCCGACAACGCCCGTGTGCAGGCTGCGATCCAGCCGACCGGTGCCGAGTACATTTTCGTCGAAGCCAAGTAATACCGAGCCATGGCGGCCATGCTCCGGCATGGCCCGGGCGGCGTCCTGCAAGGGCGCCGCTGATGACCTGACCGGCCCGCGCGCCCGCGCTGGCCGGTCCTTTGTCCCAAGGCGCGGGCGAGGAGTATCGCCATGTCGCTGAAAATCAACGAGCTCTGCGTCAACTGCGACGTCTGCGAGCCGGCCTGCCCGAACCAGGCCATTGCGATGGGTGAAACCATCTACGTGATCGACCCTGCGCGCTGCACCGAATGCGTGGGTCATTTCGACGAGCCACAGTGCGTGGTCGTCTGCCCGGTCGAGTGCATCGACCCGGATCCGGAGATCGTGGAAACGGAAGACCAGCTGCTGGCCAAGCTGCGCCAACTGCAGCACGATCACCCCGAACTCTATGCGGAGCCCCCATCCGAATGAAGACGCTGATCGTCCGCCCCCTGTTGCTGCTCGGCCTGCTGCTGAGTCCGATCGCCTGGGCCGACAGCCCGGCCCGTGCCGAGCGCCCCGACGGCGCAGCCATTGCCAGCGGCCACGCGCTGGCCACCCAGGCCGGCATCGACATTCTGGCGCAGGGCGGCAACGCCTTCGATGCTGCGGTGGCGGTGTCGTCCACGCTGGCGGTGGTCGAGCCGATCAGTTCCGGGCTGGGCGGTGGTGGCTTCTTCCTGCTGCACGACGCGGCCACCGGCAAGGACGTGATGCTGGACGCGCGCGAGACCGCACCGGCCGCCGCGACCCCGCAGGCCTTCCTCGACAAGCAGGGGAACCTGGACCGTGACCGCTCGGTCAACGGTGCGTGGTCGGCCGGTATTCCGGGCCTGCCTGCGGCGCTGGTCGAACTGTCGGCCAGGCACGGCAAGCTGCCGCTGTCTGCATCGCTGCAACCGGCCATCCGGATCGCACGCGAAGGCTTCCCGGTGTACGACCGCATGGCCAAGGGCTATGCGTCGCGCCGTGAAGTGATGGAGCGCTATCCCGGCACGCGTGAAGTCTATCTGCGCAACGGCAAGCCGATCGCCAGCGGTGACCTGTTCAAGCAGCCGGAGCTGGCGCAGACGCTGGAGCGCCTGGCCGCTGGAGGTTTCGACGGCTTCTACAAGGGCCAGACCGGAAAGCTGTTGCTGGCAGGCGTCAAGCAGGCCGGCGGCAGGTGGACCGCCGAAGAGCTGGCCGGCTATCGCGTGAAGCAGCGCGAGCCGATCGTGTTCAACTACAACGGCTGGAAGATCACCACCGCGCCGCCGCCGTCGTCCGGTGGCATCGCGCTGGCCAGCATGCTGCAGATCCTGGAAGGCTGGGACATCAGGAAGATGGATCCGGCGCACCGTACCCACCTGGTGGTGGAGTCGATGCGCCGCGCCTACCGCGACCGTACGTTCTTCCTCGGCGATCCGGACTTCGTGCAGATCCCGCAGAAGGTGCTGACCAGCAAGGACTACGCACAGGGCCTGCGCGCCACCATCCATCCGGAGAAGGCCACGCCCAGCGACCTGCTGTCGGGCAATCCGACGCCGCTGGAAGACGACGAGACCACGCACTTCTCGATCATCGACCGCGACGGCAACCGCGTCGGCGCCACCCAGACCGTCAACCTGCTGTACGGCTCGGGGCTCATTCCCAAGGGCACCGGCGTGCTGCTGAACAACGAGATGGACGATTTCGCGCTGAAGCCGGGTACGCCCAATGCCTTCGGCGTGATGGGCTACGAGGCCAATGCGCCGAAGCCGGGCAAGCGCATGCTCAGCTCGATGACGCCGACCTTCATGGAAAACAGCGACAAGGTGATCGTGCTGGGCACGCCTGGTGGCAGCCGCATCATCACCATGGTGCTGCTGGGCATCCTCGGCTACGACGCCGGCCTGGACGCGCAGCAGGTTGCCGCGCTGCCGCGCTACCACCACCAGTGGCTGCCGGATCTGATCGAAGCCGAGGACGATGCGTTCGACGCGGCGACGGTGAAGCAGCTGCAGGCGATGGGCCACAGGATCGACCTGCCGGGCAATGTCGCCGCCGGCGGTCGCGGTTCCAGCCACGTGTGGGGCAACCTGCAGACCGTGGAATGGGACCGCAAGGCGAACAAGCTGTTCGGCGGCAGCGACCCGCGCAATCCGGTGGGCAGTGCCCAGGTCGTGCCGGCCCACTGATGTGGCGGTGCCGGCCACTGGCCGGCGATCTGGCAGATCACCAGGACCCCGCCAACCGGCGGGGTTTCCTGTTTCCTTTCTAGCGATTATTTAACAGTCCGGCGCCGATAATCGACGCATGAAACTCTGGTCTATTCGTGGAAACTCGCAGCGCCTGGACGGCGGCGCGATGTTCGGCAACGCGCCGCGTGCGTTGTGGGAAAAATGGGCGGCTCCGGACGAGCTCAATCGCATCGAGCTGGCCTGCCGTGCGCTGCTTGCCAGTCCGCTGGAAGGCAAGACAGTACTGTTTGAAACCGGTATCGGTGCGTTCTTCGACCCGCGCATGCGCGAGCGTTATGGCGTGCAGGAAAGCCAGCACGTGCTGATCGATTCACTGCGCGAAGCGGGTTTCGAGCACGAGGACATCGACGTGGTGGTGCTCAGCCACCTGCACTTCGATCATGCCGGTGGCCTGCTTGCTGCATGGAGCGAAGGGCGTGAGCCCGAACTGCTGTTCCCCAACGCAACCTATGTGGTTGGTGCGCAGCATTGGCAGCGCGCCGTGCGGCCACACCCGCGCGATCGGGCCAGTTTCATTCCTGAGCTGCCCGGCCTGCTGCAGGCCAGTGGCCGCCTGGAAGTAGTGGAGGGGGAGTACTCGAAGGCGCTCGGCCGCAGCGTGCGCTTCAGCTACAGCGATGGGCATACGCCGGGGCTGATGCTGGCCGAGATCGTTGGCCACGCGCATGCCGGTGAAGATGCGCACGGTGGCGTGGTGTTCTGTGCCGACCTCATCCCAGGTCGTTCATGGGTGCACGTGCCGATCACCATGGGCTATGACCGCAATGCCGAATTGCTGATCGACGAGAAACGGCAGTTCCTTGAAGACAAGCTGGCGCGCAACGTGCGGCTGTTCTTCACCCATGACCCGCAGGTGGCGCTGGCGCAGCTGGGCCGTGATGACAAGGGACGTTTCGTGACCCTGCACGAACAGGGCGAGCTGAAGGCGCGCGCCCTGGGTTAATGGCAGAGCCGAGCGTGGGCTCGGCTCTACATCACGCGTCGTTACGACGCCTTCAGGCAGCTGCTCATGAAGGTCTTGCGCGCATCGCCGGCCAGCTTCTTCGCGCCTGCGTCAGCGTTGCATTTGCGCATGCGTTCCTGCTGCGTATTGACCGGCTTGGTTTCGGCGGCATGACCGCTGAGGCAGGAGCTCTGCGCGCTCTTGTAGGCATCCCCCGTCAAGCCCTTGTTCTTGGCCGAGCATTCGGCCATGCGCTGCTGCTGCGGGGTGGTGGCATTGGCAGTCAGGGGCAGGCCGACCAGCAGGACGGCGGCCAGCAGGAAAGAGGCCTTCATCGGGAGCTCCAAGCGGTGGCGGGTGCGCGGAGCATTCGCTTCCGACCGGTAAGGCCACGTGAAGAATCACGCGTCGGCCACATCCGCGTCCACGGGCGTTCACGTGACGCGGCGAAGCGGGCCGGCGAACGGTTGTCGGGTCAGAGCCCTCTCCTGCGGAGAGGGATCCGACCACGGTTCGCCGGATCAGCCGACGCGGGTGCCGAAGATGCGGTCACCCGCGTCGCCCAGTCCGGGCAGGATGTAGCCCTTGTCGTTGAGCTGGGCATCGATGGCCGCAGTGTAGATTTCCACGTCCGGATGCACGGCCTTCACTGCTTCGATGCCTTCGGGCGCGGCCACCAGGAAGATGCCCTTGATGCGACGGGCGCCGGCGCGCTTGAGCATGTCGATGGTGGCGATCAGCGTGCCGCCGGTGGCCAGCATCGGGTCGAGGATCAGTGCGTCGCGCTCTTCCAGGCGGCCGGTCAGGCGCTCGAAGTAGGGTACCGGCTGCAGGGTTTCTTCATCGCGCTGCAGGCCGACCACGCTGACACGGGCGGCCGGAATCAGCGACAGCACGCCGCTGAGCATGCCCAGGCCGGCACGCAGGATCGGCACCACGGTGATCTTGGCGCCGGCAATGCGCTGCACCGTCACCGGGCCGGCCCAGCCGGCCAGGGTGTGCGGCTCGGTATCCAGGTCGGCGGTGGCCTCGTAGGCCAGCAGCGTACCCAGCTCGTTGGCCAGTTCGCGGAAATCCTTGGTGCTGAGCGCAGCGTTGCGCATCAGGCCGATCTTGTGCTGCACCAGCGGGTGGCGCACTTCGACGATCTTCATGGTCGGGAAGGGGAGTAGGGAGAGAGGCCGCCATTTTGCCGGATTGGCGGGGCGAAGCCCAAACCGGGCCCGGGGCCGCTGTACATGAAATGTGCAGAGGCATGTCACGGCCATGCAACCTTGCGGACATACCGTGCAGACCCATTCTTAACAGGAATGGGGATTCCCAGTGCATATCAAGACTCCGTTGGCCGTTGCCATCACCCTGACCCTGGCGATGGGGGCTGCCGCCCCGCTGCAGGCCGCCGGGCAGCAGGCGGTAGCCGCCACCGGCGCCGTGGCGGCCGACGCGGTCGACCTGGACCGTATCGAGGTGCGCGCCCAGCTCGAATCGCAGATCCGCGCGGTCGACCTCAAGCGCGGCAGCGACGCCATCGAAGACGCGGTGTCCTCCGATGCCCTGGGCCAGTACCCGGACAAGAACGTGGCCGAGTCGCTGCAGCGCCTGCCGGGCATCAGCGTGACCCGTGACCAGGGCGAGGGCCGTTTCGTGGTCATCCGTGGCCTGGACGCCAATCTCAACAGCGTCAGCGTGGATGGCATCGCCGTGGGCACGCCGGAGGACTCCAGCCGTGCCGCGCCGCTGGACGTGATCCCGTCCGATTCCACCGAACGCCTGCGCGTGGTGAAGTCGCCGACCCCGGACATGCCCGGTGATGCCATCGGCGGTGCCGTGCTGGTGGAATCGGCCTCGGCCTTCGACCGCGACGGTCGCAGCCTGCGTGGCAAGATCGAGGGCAGCCACCAGCAGCTGTCCGGGGAGACCAGCCCGAAGGCGGCCTTCAACTACAGCGAAGTGTTCAACGACACCTTCGGCGTGGCGCTGGGCGTGAACTACCAGAAGCGCCGGTTCGAGTCGGACAACACCGAAGTGGAGTACGACGGCGAGGACGATGCCGCCCCCGGTGACGTGACCGCGATCAACCTGCAGCACCGCAAGTACGAGATCGAGCGCAAGCGCATCGGCGCCAACCTCAACCTCGACTGGCGGCCGGACGAAGACAGCAGGTACTACCTGCGCACGCTGTACAGCCAGTTCGACGATGCGGAGACCCGCCAGCGCGTGATCTTCAACTTCGACGACGCGAAGATGGTCAAGACCGGCACCGACCAGTACCGCCTGGATGGCATGCCGAAGGACTCGATCGACAAGCGCATGCGCTACCGCACCAAGAAGGAAAACACCTTCGCGGCCAGCCTGGGCGGCGAGAACACGTTGCCCAACGCCGTGGTTGATTACCGGATCGGCTACACCCGTACCGAAGAGCGCGTGAACGACGAGATGGAGGCACGTTTCAAGCTCAACGGCAAGGCGTTCAACGGCAGCCTGGACCAGAGCAGCCGGCTGCCCAGCTACAGCTTCGACAACCCGCAGTGGCTGGACAACAGCAACTACGCGTTCGACCGCTTCGTGCTATCGCCCAAGCAGGTGAACGACAAGGAGCACAGCGCGCAGGTCAACGTGCGCTTCGACGGCGACAGCAGCAGCATCAAGTTCGGTCTGCTGGGCCGCTGGCGCGACCGCGACGTGAATGTGGATGAGCGCGAACTGCGCGTCGGCCCGAAGGTGGCGCTGGCGGGCTGGACCACCTCCTCGCCCGAACATCGCCACGGCAACTTCGGCGACGGCATGGATTCGGCGGCGATGCGTGCCTTCTGGGCGGCCAATGGCAGCCAGTACAGCGCCCGCCCGCAGGACGTCGGCGGCAATGCGATGACGTCGCTGGAAGAGGATTACGTGGCCAGCGAAGACATCTTCGCCAGCTACGCCATGGGTACCTGGGACGTGGGCGCGCTGCGCCTCATCGGCGGCGTGCGCGTGGAGAACACCCGCTTCAAGGCGACCGGCAACCAGGTGGACGTGGCCGCCAACGGCCGCAGCTTCACCGTCACCCCGCGCGTGGCCAACAGCAGCTACACCAACGTGCTGCCGGGCCTGCACCTGCGCTATGACGCGGCTGATGACTGGGTGCTGCGCGCCTCGGCCAACAAGACCGTATCGCGCCCGTCCTTCGGCGACGTCTCGCCGCGCGTGGGTTACAGCCGTGGTGACGAGGAAGTGCGCCTGGGTAACCCGGAACTGGATCCGTACGAGTCGAAGAACATCGACCTGTCGGTGGAGAAGTACATCGGCAGCAGCGGCATCGTTTCGCTGGGCCTGTTCCACAAGTCGATCGATGGCTACATCGTCGAAACCGTGCGCACCAATGATCCGGCCTACGGTGGATTCGATGTGACGCAGCCGATCAATGGTCGCAAGGCCGCCGTGCGTGGTGCGGAGTTCAACTGGCAGCAGCAGCTGGCCTTCCTGCCGGACGGCCTGGATGGCCTGCTGGTCGGCGCCAGTGGCACCTGGCTGGATACGAAGTTCGATGCCGGCATCAAGGACCGTGCGGGCGAGGACTTCACGCTGCCGCGCGCTTCCAAGCATGTCTACAGCGCACACATCGGCTATGAAAAGCATGGTGTAAGCACGCGCCTGGCGGCCGTGTACCGCAGCGAGTACCTGGACAGCATCGGCAAGGGGCGCGCATTCGACATCTACGTGGCACCCAACACCCAGCTCGATTTCTCGCTTGACTACAAGTTCACCCCGCGCGTGAGCGTGTACTTCGAGGCGCAGAACCTGCTGGACAAGCCGTTGGAGCTGTACCAGGGCACCCGTTCGCGCACCCTGCAGCTGGAAGAGTACGGCCGCACCTATGCGCTGGGCCTGAAGGTGGCGCTGTGATGGGGCGTGGCGTCACTGTCCTGGCCGCCGCGCTGGCGGCTACGCTGGTCGCCGGCTGCACGCCGGCCACCGGCAACGATCCGGTTGCGGGAGCGGCCTCGCCGGCCGCCAGTGGCGAGCGCAAGGTGGCCACCATCGCCGAAGCGTTCCTGTCACCGATGACCCCGGCCGACAACATCGACTCGCCGGCGGCCTGGCGCGCGCCGGACGGCGTACTGTGGCTGATCGCCACTGCCAAGGCCACCGACAAGCTGGTGGTCTACGACGGCAGCACCGGCCAGCACCTGCGTGACGTCGGCAGCAGCGGCACCGCACCGGGGCAGTTCGACCGCCCAAACGGCATCGCGGTGACCGACGACCTGCTGTGGATCGTGGAGCGCGACAATCACCGCGTGCAGGTACTGCGCCTGCCGGACTTCGCGCCGCTGGCGACGTTCGCGGCGGACGACCTGCGCAAGCCTTACGGGCTGTGGGTGGACCGCCGTGCCGATGGCTACAGCGTCTACGTCACCGACTCCTGGGACAACGGCGAGGATGCACAGGGGCGCGACATCCTGCCGCCGCTGGCCGAGCTGGACAAGCGCGTGCGCCAGTATCACGTGACCCGCAATGGTGAGAAGGTCGACGCGAAGCTGGTGGCCAGCATCGGCGATACCACCGAGACTGGTGCGCTGCGCGTGGTCGAGTCGATCTGGGGCGATCCCGAGAACGACCGCCTGCTGATCGCCGAAGAGGACGAGAGCTACGCCAGCGAGTTCAAGGTCTACACCCTCGCGGGCCGCTTCACCGGCACCACCTTCGGCCGCGACGTGTTCAAGGCACAGGCCGAAGGCGTGGCCCTGCGCACCTGCGGCAAGGATGGCTGGTGGATCACCACCGAACAGGGCAAGCAGCGCAGCGTGTTCCATCTGTTCGACCGGCACACGCTGAAGCCGGTCGGCGCGTTCCAGGGCAATACCGTGGCCAACACCGATGGCATCTGGATGATGCAGCAAGCCAGCACGCGCTTCCCGCACGGTGCGCTGTATGCCGTGCATGACGACCAGGGCGTGGTGGCGTTCGACTGGGAGAGCATCG
Source organism: Stenotrophomonas sp. HMSC10F07 (assembly GCF_001807895.1). Taxonomy (NCBI): domain Bacteria; kingdom Pseudomonadati; phylum Pseudomonadota; class Gammaproteobacteria; order Lysobacterales; family Lysobacteraceae; genus Stenotrophomonas; species Stenotrophomonas sp. HMSC10F07. Next base: position 66,096 of record NZ_KV791416.1, on the reverse strand, counting down.
CCAAGCAACTGGCGTTGCCGCTGGAGTGTGGCGCATGAGCCGGCAGCGCGTGATGCGCACGCTGGCCCTGGGCCTGCTGCTGGCGCTGCCGTCGCTGTCGTTCGCGGCGGCTGAACCGAACACCCAGGTGCCGGCAGATAGCCGCCACTACGCAGCGACGACGGTGCCGGACCGCATCGTCGCCTCGCCGGCGGTCGATCCCAGCCATGGGTTCGCAGTGGCCTGGCGCACCGATGGCAGCGTGCAGGCGCCGCTGCTGGAGATCGCAATGGCCGCAGATTCGCCGGCCATCGAAGGCATCCGCCAGGTTCGTGCGACGACCCGCGCGCTGCAGACCGAGAACGGCCTGTCGCACCACCATCGTGCAGATATCGATGGCCTGCAGCCGGATACCCAGTACGTCTACCGTGTGCAGGGAAATGGCAGTTGGAGTGCATGGAACCAGCTGCGCACGCTGGCTGCCGCCGACCAGCCGCTGACCCTGCTTTACTTCGGCGATACCCAGAACAAGAACGTCAGCCATGTCAGTCGCGTGGTGCGTGCCGCGCAGAAGGCCGCACCGCAGGCACGCATGAGCCTGTTTGCCGGCGACCTGGTCAGCGGCGGCGACAACATGGATGACAGCGAGTGGGGCGAATGGTTTGCCGCCGTCGGCTGGTTGGCGCAGGAAACGATGGTGGCGCCGGCCATAGGCAATCACGAGTACTTCGAGGAATTCGAGGACACCCCGCAGGAGCGCCGCGTGCTGGGCCGCCACTGGCCGGTCACGTTCGCGTTGCCGGGCAATGGTGCCGGCGCTGCGCAGCAGAGCAGCTACTGGTTCGATGCGCAGGGCGTGCGCGTGGCCGTGGTAGACGGCACATCGGCACTCGACCTCGGCACCGCTACGGCACAGGCACAATGGCTGGACAAGGTGCTGACCGGCAATCCGCAGCCGTGGACCATCGTGTTGCTGCACCAGCCGTTCTACTCGCCGCGCGAAGGGCGCGAGAACGCCGCGTTGCGTGACGAGCTGTTGCCGGTGGTACGCCGCCACAACGTCGATCTGGTGCTGCAGGGCCACGACCACACCTATGGCCGCCGTGGCGAAGGGCAGGCCGCAACGCCGCAGTACGTGGTGACTGTAGCCGGACCGAAACAGTACCGCGTGTCCGATGAAGCGCGCAGGACGATGAACCCAGTGGCCGAAGACACCCAGTTGTTCCAGGTGTTGAACATCGACCCGCAGCGCCTGCGTTATGAAGCGCGCACCGTGACCGGCCGTCTCTACGATGCCTTCGAACTGCGCCGCGATGCCAAGGGGGGGAAACAGCGCATGGAGCTGACCGAAGGCCGCATCACGCAGCGTAACTGCCCGCGTGCGCAGACTGCCAAGGGCCGCGCCGATCGCTGCTGGGAATGAGGAGATCCAGATGAAAACCGTACGCCGTCTTGTCCCCATGGCTGCCATCGGCGGGGCCCTGCTCCTGCTCGCGACAGCGGTGACCGCTGCCGATACCGTGCTGCATCCCTTCCTGGTGGCCCAACCAAGGGAAGCCCCGCAGGAAGTGAATCTGGCGGTGGAGATTCCGGCCGGCAGCTTCACCAAGTACGAGATCAAGGAAGACGGCCTGGTGCATGTGGACCGCTTCCAGTCGATGCCGGTCGCCTATCCGGCCAACTACGGTTCGATGCCGCGCACGTTGGCTGGCGACAACGATCCGCTGGACGCGCTGGTGCTGACCCGTGAACCCCTGCATCCGGGCGTGATCGTGCGCTTCCGGCCGATTGGCTACCTGAAGATGATCGACGGCGGCGAGCACGACGAGAAGATCATCGGCGTGCCGACCGACAAGGTTGACCCGACCTACGCCAACATCCGCGACCTGGCCGATCTGCCGGAGATCGAAAGACAGCGCATCGAAGCGTTCTTCCGGGTCTACAAGGACCTGCCGGCCGGGCGCAACCCGGTGCAGCTCGACGGCTGGGGCAACGCCGCCGAGGCGCGGGCGCTGATCAGCGAAGCGATGAAGCGCTTCGAAAGGTAGATCCGCGCCATGCGTGGATTCAGTCCAGCAACGTCTCGATGAACGATTCGGCCTGCAGGCGGTCGCCCAGTACCCGGGCCACCGCCTGTACGGCTGCGTCCTGGTGTTCAGGGCGGATGCCGCCATCGTCATCGTCGTTGTAAAGGTCATCGCCGGCATCGAGGTACACCGTGCCTGCTGCAGCCAGAGCTGCCATCAGGGTCGGCACGTCGGCAGCCATTTCGTCGGCATCCAGCAGGCCGGCACCGTGATGGCTGAACAGCACACGGCCGTCGTCCAGATCGAGGATGAACGGATCAGCGCTGCGATCGGCAATCACCAGCCAGTTCGAGGGCCAGTCGTTGATCCGTTCGCCGCTGATGCCATGCCATCGATAGCCGGCCTGATGGCTCCACAGGCGTTGCAGCGGCGGTATCCAGACATCAAGGCCGGGAACGGTGATGCCGGCGGTGCCTACCCGGGCATTGATCACTTCGCCCAGCGGCCCGACCTGCGCGTAGAAGCGTGCCAGTACCGGAGGCAGCGGGAACGGGCCCTGCCAGTCGCTCTCGTGCTGGGCATGCAGCAGCCCGAAGCGGGCGAATGAGGCGTGAAGATCATCCATGTCAGAGTCCATCGGGTAGCGGCCGTGCAGCCTAGCAGACGGCGTCTGCGCGCATCGCCTTCACCACCGCTGGCTATCATGTGCGCCTTCCACAACGAAGGCATTACCTGTGTCGGTAGCGTTGGTATGGTTCCGCCGTGATCTGCGGCTGCAGGACAATCCGGCCCTGCAGGCCGCGCTGGATGCCGGTCACCATGTGGTGCCGGTCTACATCCACGCGCCGCATGAAGAGGGGGAGTGGACGCCGGGTGCCGCCTCCGATGCGTGGCGCCACCGTTCACTGGGTGCCTTGGATGCCGACCTGCGCACGCGCGGCTCGTCGCTGGTGTTGCGCAGTGGTGACAGCCTGCCGGCCCTGCAGTTGCTGATCGAGCAGACCGGCGCCGAGGCGGTGTACTGGAACCGCAAGTACGAGCCGGCCACCCAGCCTCGCGACGCTACCATCAAGCGCACGCTGCGCGAGCAGGGCGTCGACGCGCAGAGCTGCAATGGCAGCCTGTTGTTCGAGCCCTGGGACATCGCCACCCAGCAGGGACAGCCGTACAAGGTGTTCACACCGTACTGGCGCAATGTGCTCAGTCATTGGCGCCTGCCGGCACTGCAGGCCGCACCGGAGGCACTGACGCCGCACGCGGTCGACAGCCTCGCACTTGATGATCTCCAGCTTGCACCGACGCTGGATTGGGATACCGGCTTCTGGGAGTACTGGCAGCCGGGTGAAGCCGGTGCGCTGGAGGCGCTGTCGGTGTTCGAGGACGGCGCCTTGCGCGGTTACCGCGAGCAGCGAGACCTGCCCGACCGCGTGGGCACCTCGCGGATGTCGCCGCACCTGCATTTCGGTGAGATCGCACCGTGGCGCATCGCGCATGCGCTGGAAAGACTGCGCAGTGCTGGCACCGATGCCGACATCGACGGCTATCTGCGGCAACTGGGCTGGCGTGATTTCGCCTACCACCTGTTGCATCACTTTCCGAAGACGCCCACGGACAACCTCAATCCGCGTTTCGAACGCTTCCCCTGGGCGGCACCGACTGCAGCGCAACTGCACGACTGGCAGCGCGGCAACACCGGCGTGCCGATCGTTGATGCCGGACTGCGCGAGCTGTGGCGCACCGGCTACATGCATAACCGGGTGCGGATGATCGTGGCCAGCTACCTGTGCAAGCACCTTCGCGCGCACTGGCTGCATGGCGCGCGCTGGTTCTGGGACACCCTCGTCGATGCCGACCTGGCCAACAACACGATGGGCTGGCAATGGGTGGCCGGGACCGGCGCCGATGCAGCGCCGTACTTCCGGGTGTTCAACCCGGTCACCCAGGCCGAGAAGTTCGATCCGCAGGCCCGCTACATCAGCCGCTGGGTGCCTGAGCTGGCGGCACTGCCGGTGAAGGCGCGGTTCGCGCCGTGGCAGCATCCCCTGCTCCTGGCAGCACACGCGCCTGACTATCCACGCACGCCGATGGTGGACCTGGCTGAGGGCCGCGACGCTGCGCTGGCGGCATACCGCCAGTCGGGGGCGGGGTAAAGGGTGACCCGAGCGATCCGGTCAGTTAGCTGAACGCGCCCCTGTCGGCGCACCGGATCATCATCCCGACATCGCATTCGGCTGTTTATCCTCTCTGCGCCCGCAAGCCGCCGGCCGACCGGAAACCAAGGAGAACCTCATGATCCGCAACACCACCCGCAACGTCGCACTGGCCCTGATGAGTGCGGCCGTCCTGTCGGCCTGCGCCACCGGCGGCTCCTATGTGCAGAGTGACCAGTACGGCAATCCGACCGAACAGCAGAACCGGACCGGCCGCAACGCGCTGATCGGTACGGCCATCGGCGTGGCGGCCGGCCTGCTGACCGGCGACAGTGCTACCGAGCGGCGCCAGCACGCGCTGATCGGTGCCGGTATCGGCGCACTCAGCGGTGCCGCCGTCGGCCAGTACCAGGATCGCCAGGAACGTGCACTGCGCGAGCGCACCGCCAACACCGGCATCGATGTGCAGCGCCAGGGCGACAACATCATGCTGAACCTGCCGGACGGCATCACCTTCGACTTCGGCAAGGCGACCCTGAAGCCGCAGTTCTATGGCTCGCTCAACGGCGTGGCCGGTACGCTGCGTGAGTACAACCAGACCATGATCGAGGTGGTTGGCCACACCGACAGCATCGGCAGCGACGCGGTCAACAATCGCCTGTCGAAGGAACGCGCCGACTCGGTCGCGCAGTACCTGATCGGCCAGGGCGTGCAGAGCGTGCGTATCGAAACGCTGGGCGCCGGCAAGGCGTACCCGATTGCCGACAACAGCACCGATGCCGGCCGCGCCAAGAACCGCCGCGTCGAGATTCGCGTGATTCCGCTCAAGCAGTAACGCGCAGCGTTACTGCTTGAGCCGGTCCGGCCATCGGCCGGAACGAAAATGCCGCCCTTGCAGGCGGCATTTTCGTAGGTGCCGAGCCTGCTCGGCACACCGATTGCGTATGTAGAGCCGGTCATGCCGCCGAAGCCGCCACCTTCTCCAGTATCCGCTTGCCACTGCTTTCCAGCGCGGCATCTTCCTGTGCCTTCTGCTGCTGTGCCAGCTTCGCGCCGGGGCACTGCGCCAGCATGTAGTTGGCATCGAAGTTGAGCTTCTCGACCAGGAAGTCGACAAACGCACGCACCTTCGGCGAGACCAGGCGGCCGCCGGCGAACACGGCATTGAAGTCCACTTCCGGGCCGGTCCAGCCGGCCAGCACGCGGCGCACCATGCCCGATTCGACGAACGGCTTGGCCATCACATCACCGGTCAGCAGCAGGCCTTCGCCACAGACCAATGCACCATTCAACGCAGACATGTCGTTGGCGGTCATCAGCGGGGTGACCGGGAAATCGCGCAGCTCGCCGCCGTTCTCGCCCAGCTGCCAGGTGAAGCGCGGCGAATTGCCGGTGTGGTACGGCTTGCGCATTGCCAGGATGCGATGGAACTGCAGCTCTTCCGGATGCAGCGGTTCGCCATAGCGCTCAATGTAGGCCGGACTGGCGAACACCTGCGTGCGCAGGCTGCCCAGCTTGCGCGCGACCAGATTGGAATCGGGCAGGGCACCCACGCGCAGCGCCAGGTCCGCTTCACCGGCGATCAGGTCCAGCTTCTCGTTACCCATGTGCATGTCCAGGCGGATCTCTGGATACTGCGCATGGAACTGGCCCAGCAGCGGCGCAATCCAGGTGATGCCGATCGAGTAGGGCACAGTGAAGCGCAGCCAGCCGCGCGGGCCGGACTGCAGCTGGCTCACCGCGCTTTCGGCCTCTTCAAGCTCGCGTGCGATGCGCTGGCAATGTTCGTGATAGATCGAACCGGCTTCGGTCAGGCCGAGGCGGCGCGTGGTCCGGTGCAGCAGGCGCGCGCCCAGGCGCGTTTCCAGCTCCTGCACTTTGCGGCTGACCGTGGTCTTGGGCAGGCCGAGCGATTTGGCAGCGGCAATGAAGCTGCCTTGCTCGACCACTTTGACGAAGATCAGCGTCTCGTTGAGATCGTGGGACATGGTCGGGGATCCTGGACGTCGGGGATGGGACAATCGTGACAGAACGATTGGACCGGGAGCGGGATGATTATTCCCCTTAATCAGGACTAATCAAGTAAAGGTTTGAGGTCTATCGTGGCGCCATTCGTTAATTGGAGCCCGTCCGCCATGAGCCTGCGCAACATTCTTGCTCGACTCCGGAACGCCGGCCAGAACACCCTGGACCTGGCGATGACCGTCGAAGCCCGTCCGAGTTCCTTGGTACACAAGGACTTTCGTGAGTTTACCGCCCCCATGCGTCAGCAGCGTGGCGGTGCCATCCGCCTGGTCCCGCACAAGGGCGACCGCCTGCGTCGAATTGGGACTATCCCGGATTTGGGAGGAAATGTCCCGTGAATGGGATACTGACGCCCGAAGTCCTGGTCCTTGGCGGTACCGGTGCCGTCGGCCAGGGCGTGGTCGGCGCGTTGCTGGAAGCCGGCAGCCCGGTGCTGGTGGTTGGCCGCGATCCGGGCCGGCTGGCCGCGCTGCATGAGCAGTTCGCGGATGAGCCCGGACTGGAGACGCTGCTGGGCTCGCTCAGCGACGACGGCTCGGCACGCGCGTTGGCCGAGCGCATCGCGCAGCGCCCGCGTCCGCTGGCGGCGGTGATCGCGGCAATGGGTGGCCCCTACCGTCGCGGCCGGGTGATCGACCGCAACGGCGATGAGCTGCTGGGCGCGATGCAGGCCGACCTGATGCCGCACGTGCACGCCGTGCGCCACCTGCTGCCGCTGTTGCAGGACAACGTGCATGCGCGCCGCTACGTGATGATCGGCAGCCCGGCCAACGCCAAGCCCTGGGCGGGCTACGGCGAGACCTCGATCACCACCGCCGCACTGCGCATGTACGCGCAGGTGGTGCACCAGGAAGCGCAGGCGCTGGGCGTGCGCGCGCAGATGCTGGAAGTCTGCAGCCCGGTGTGTACCCCGGCCAACGCGGCCAATGCCTGCATCGAGTGGCCCAGCTCGCTGCTGGTCGGTCGTCGTGTGGTCTCCCTGCTTGATGGGTGCCGCGACAACCGCGCCATCGTCCGCTGCGACAGCAGCGATGCCGAATTGCCGCGTGGCCTGCTGCACCTGGAAGTTCCCCCGCTTTGGCGCGACACCGCAGGCATCGCTTGACCTCGACCATGGTTGAGGTCGCAGTATTCGCCGCCGATTTTTGCAACACGTTCCCATATAGCTGTACCACCCCTCCGTACGGATGCATGCCATGACTTCCCCCAATACCACCCCACATCGTTTCGGACATCGCATTGCGATGGCCGGCGTGTCGATCCTCGCCGCGGCCGTGCTTGCAGCCTGCAGCGGCGGCCATGCCGAAGAAGCCGGTGCACCGCCGCCGCCGCAGGTCAGCGCCGCGCCGGTACTGGTCAAGCAGGTCAGCCAGTGGGACGAGTTCAGTGGCCGCGTCGAAGCGGTGCAGAGCGTTGAACTGCGTCCGCGCGTGTCCGGTTACATCGACAAGGTCAACTACGTCGAAGGCCAGGAAGTGAAGAAGGGCGAAGTGCTCTTCACCATCGACGCGCGCAGTTACCAGGCCGAGTACGATCGGGCGGCCGCCGAACTGGCCCGCGCCCGTACCCAGGCCACGCTGGCCCGCAGCGAGTCCGAGCGTGCCAAGCGGCTGTCCGAGCAGCAGGCGATCTCCACCGAGACCGCCGAGCAGCGCCGTGCGGCTGCCGACCAGTCCGGCGCCGCCGTGCAGGCCGCGCAGGCAGCATTGGATGCAGCCCGCCTCAATCTTGAGTTCACCAAGGTACGGGCACCGATCGACGGCCGTGCCGGCCGCGCGATGGTCACCGCCGGCAACCTGGTCACCGCCGGCGACAGCGCCAGCGTGCTGACCACGCTGGTCTCGCTGGACACGGTGTTCGTCTACTTCGATGCTGACGAAAGCACCTTCCTGCGCTACGCCCAGATGGCACGCAAGGGCGAGCGCCCGAGCGAGCGTGACAGCGCGCTGCCGGTGAAGGTCGGCCTGTCCGGTGAAGAAGGCTACCCGCACACGGGCAAGGTCGACTTCCTCGACAACCAGGTGGCCCGCAGTACCGGGACCATCCGCGTCCGTGCGCTGCTGGACAACGCCGATCGCCAGTTCACGCCGGGCCTGTTCGCCCGCGTGCAGCTGCTTGGCAGCGGCCAGTTCCAGGCGCTGCTGATCGACGACAAGGCCGTGCTGACCGACCAGGACCGCAAGTACGTCTACGTGGTCGACAAGGATGGCAAGGCCCAGCGCCGCGACATCCAGCTTGGCCGCACCGCTGAAGGCCTGCGTATCGTCGAGCACGGCCTGGCGGCAGGAGACAAGGTGATCATCGACGGCGTGCAGAAGGTCTTCATGCCGGGCATGCCGGTGCAGGCCAAGGCCGTGGCAATGCAGCCGCAGGCCGTGCAGGCACCGGGCCGCGATGCCACCGCCGCACTGAACCACTGATCCGCCGTCTCCTGATCCGCGTCCCCGCTTAGCTGCCGGCGCCAGCGGCAGCCTTCCCTGCCTTCGTCGTATCGGCGAGGGGCAGGGTGGCTGTTGCCCGCCGAATGCCTTTCCCAGGAATTCCTCCATGGACTTTTCCCGTTTCTTCATCGACAGGCCGATCTTCGCGGCGGTGCTGTCGATCGTGATCTTCGCCGCAGGCCTGATCACGATTCCAATCCTGCCGATCAGCGAGTACCCCGAAGTGGTGCCGCCGTCGGTGGTCGTGCGCACGGTCTATCCGGGCGCCAACCCCAAGGTCATTGCCGAGACCGTCGCCACGCCGCTTGAAGAGGCGATCAACGGCGTCGAAGGCATGATGTACCTGAAGTCGGTGGCCGGCTCGGACGGCGTGCTGCAGATGACCGTCACCTTCCGCCCGGGCACCGACCCGGACGCGGCGGCGGTGAAGGTGCAGAACCGCGTGGCGCAGGCGCAGGCACGCCTGCCCGAGGACGTGCGCCGGCAGGGCGTGACCACGCAGAAGCAGTCGCCGACCTTCCTGATGGTGGTGCACCTGACCTCGCCGCAAGGCAAGTACGACACCCTGTACCTGCGCAACTACGCGCGCCTGCACGTCAAGGATGCGCTGGCGCGTATTCCGGGCGTGGGTGACGCGCAGATCTTCGGTGGCGGCGACTACGCCATGCGTGCCTGGCTGGATCCGGACAAGGTGGCCTCGCGCGGCCTGACCGCCAGCGACGTGGTGCGTGCCATGCGCGAGCAGAACGTGCAGGTTTCGGCCGGCCAGCTCGGCGCCGAACCGCTGCCGGACAGCAAGTTCCTGACCCTGATCAATGCCCAGGGCCGGCTGAAGACCGAAAAGGAATTCGGCGACATCGTGCTCAAGAGCGGCACCGATGGCGAGATCGTGCGCCTGTCCGACGTGGCCCGCCTGGAACTGGGTGCGGGCGACTACACCCTGCGCTCGCAGCTGGACGGCAAGAACGCGGTGGGTATCGGTATCTTCCAGTCGCCGGGTGCCAACGCGCTGGAAATCCGCGATCAGGTCATCTCGACGATGGACGAGATGCAGAAGACCATGCCGGCCGATGTGAAGTACGAAGCGGTGTATGACACCACCATCTTCGTGCGCGACTCGATCAAGGCCGTGGTCTCCACGCTGCTGGAAGCGATCGCCCTGGTGGTGCTGGTCGTGATCCTGTTCCTGCAGACCTGGCGTGCGTCGATCATTCCGTTGATCGCGGTGCCGGTGTCGGTGGTGGGTACGTTCGCCGCGCTGTACCTGCTGGGCTTCTCGATCAATACGCTGAGCCTGTTCGGCCTGGTGCTGGCGATCGGCATCGTGGTTGACGACGCGATCGTGGTGGTGGAGAACGTCGAGCGCAACATCGAGGAAGGCCTGTCGCCCACCGCGGCGGCACACCAGGCCATGCGCGAGGTGTCCGGCCCGATCGTGGCGATCGCGCTGGTGCTGTGTGCCGTGTTCGTGCCGATGGCGTTCCTGTCCGGTGTCACCGGCCAGTTCTACAAGCAGTTCGCGGTCACCATCGCCATTTCCACGGTGATCTCGGCGATCAACTCGCTGACCCTGTCGCCGGCCCTGGCCGCGCGCCTGCTGAAGGCCCATGGTGCGCCGAAGGACGGCCCGAGCCGCCTGATCGACCGCCTGTTCGGCTGGGTGTTCCGTCCGTTCAACCGCTTCTTCAAGTCCAGCTCGGAGAAATACGAGCGTGGCGTGGCCCGCATCCTCGGCCGCCGCGGTGCGGTGTTCGTGGTCTACGCGATCCTGCTGGTCGGTACCGGCGTGATCTTCAAGCTGGTGCCGCCGGGCTTCATTCCGACCCAGGACAAGCTGTATCTGATCGCCGGTGTGAAGCTGCCGGAAGGTTCGTCGATCGCCCGCACCGATGAAATGCTGCGCAAGGTCGCCAAGATCGCCCAGGAAACCGATGGCGTCGCTCACACCATCTCGTTCCCCGGTCTGAACGCGCTGCAGTTCACCAATACGCCGAACACCGGTGTGGCGTTCATCCCGCTCAAGCCGTTCGCCGAGCGCCATGGCCGCACCGCGGCGCAGATCAATGCCGAGATCAACCAGAAGATTGCCGGCCTGCAGGAAGGCTTCGCGTTCGCGATGATGCCGCCGCCGATCCTCGGCCTGGGCAATGGCAACGGCTACCAGATGTTCATCGAGGACCGTGGCAACCTGGGTTACGGCGCGCTGCAGAATGCGGTGCAGGCCATGCAGGGCACCGTCGCGCAGACCCCGGGCATGGCCTTCCCGATTTCCAGCTACCAGGCCAACGTGCCGCAGCTCGATGCCGAGGTGGACCGCGTCAAGGCCAAGGCACAGGGCGTGCAGCTCACCGAGCTGTTCGACACCTTGCAGACCTACCTGGGTTCGGCCTACGTCAACGACTTCAACCAGTTCGGCCGCACCTGGCAGGTGATCGCCCAGGCAGATGGTCCGTACCGCGAGACGGTCGAGGACATCGGCAAGCTGCGTACCCGCAACGACCGCGGCGAGATGGTGCCGATCGGTTCGATGGTCACCATCAAGCAGACCTTCGGCCCGGACCCGGTGCTGCGCTTCAATGGCTATCCGGCAGCGGACCTGGCCGGTGAAGCCGACCCGCGCCTGTTGTCCTCGGCCGAGGCGATGACCAAGCTGACCGAGATCGCCGCCAAGGTACTGCCGGTGGGCATGACCACCGAATGGACCGACCTGAGCTACCAGCAGGCAACCCAGGGCAAGGCCGCCTTCATCGTGTTCCCGGTGGCGATCATGCTGGCCTTCCTGGTGCTGGCCGCGCTGTACGAGAGCTGGTCGCTGCCGCTGGCGGTGATCCTGATCGTGCCGATGACCCTGCTGTCCGCGCTGTTCGGCGTGTGGCTGACCGGTGGTGACAACAACGTGTTCGTGCAGGTCGGCCTGGTGGTGCTGATGGGCCTGGCGTGCAAGAACGCGATCCTGATCGTCGAATTCGCCAGAGAGCTGGAGATGGGCGGCAAGGGTATCGTTGAAGCCGCGCTGGAAGCCTGCCGCCTGCGCCTGCGCCCGATCGTGATGACCTCCATCGCCTTCATCGCCGGCACGGTGCCGCTGGTGCTGTCTCACGGTGCAGGCGCCGAAGTGCGCTCGGTGACCGGCATCACCGTGTTTGCTGGCATGCTGGGTGTGACGCTGTTCGGCCTGTTCCTCACCCCCGTGTTCTACGTGGCCCTGCGCAAGTTCGTCACCCGCAACGGTGGTGGCCAGCTGGTGCAGCACGGCGAACCAACCATCCATCACTGACAGGGAATGTTGCCGACACTGGCCGCCCGGTCGGTGTCGGCTTTCCCCCTCATCAAGGCATGACTCCATGAATTCCCATCAGAACAAGATCGCACTGGTTACCGGCGCCACCCGCGGCATCGGCGCCGAAACCGTACGCCAGCTGGCCAGCAACGGCGTGCATACGCTGCTGGCCGGGCGCAAGCGTGAGGCCGCCGTGGAGCAGGCGCTGAAGCTGCAGGCCGAGGGCCTGCCGGTGGAAGCACTGCAGCTGGACGTCACCGACAGCGCCAGCATTGCCGAGGCCGTGCAGCAGGTGCGCGAGCGCCACGGCCGCCTCGACATCCTGGTCAACAATGCGGGCGTGTTGCTGGAAAATCCGGCGCAGCGGCCGTCTGAGCAGTCGTTGGACACCTGGCGCCGCACCTTCGACACCAACGTCTACGCACTGGTCGCGGTGACCCAGGCGTTCCTGCCGCTGCTGCAGCAGGCCAAGGCTGGCCGCATCGTCAATGTCTCGAGCATCCTCGGTTCGCAGACCCTGCATGCCGATCCGGCGTCGGGCATCTACGACATGAAGGTTCCGGCCTACAACGCCTCCAAGGCCGCTGTGAACAGCTGGACCCTGGCACTGGCGCACGAACTGCGCAGCACGCCGATCAAGGTCAACACCGTGCATCCGGGCTACGTGAAGACCGACATGAACGGTGGCCACGGCGAAATCGAAATCGCCGAAGGCGCGCGCTCCAGCGTGCAGATGGCGCTGATCGGCCATGAAGGCCCGAACGGCAGCTTCACCTACCTGGGCGAGGTGCTGCCATGGTGATCCGCACGTTGGCGATGGCCGTCTCCAGCCTGGTGCTGGCGGGCTGTGTCAGCGTCGGCCCGAATTACAAGGCCCCGGTGCAGGAACCGGTGGTCCTGCAGGGTGCACAGCAGCCGGTGTTCAGTACCGCTTCGCCGGTCGCCAGCTGGTGGGCGCAGTTCGATGATCCGGTGCTGGAACAGCTGGTGCACGGCGCACTGTCGGACAACCTGGACCTTCGCGTGGCCGTGGCCCGCGTCAGCCAGGCCCGCGCGGTGTTCGTGGAAAGCCGCCTCGACCAGGCGCCGCACGTCACCGCTGGCGGCAGCTACGACCGCCGCAAGCAACCCGATCCGCAGCTGGGTGGGCAGCGGGTGTTCAGTGAAAGCTACCAGCTCGGCTTCGACGCCGGCTGGGAGCTGGATCTGTTCGGCCGCAAGCGCCGTGCTGCTGAAGCCGCACGCGCCGACCTCGGTGCCGAGCAGGCCAACCTGGCCGATGCGCAGGTCCTGATCGCCGCTGAAGTGGCACGCAACTACTTCGAGCTGCGTGGTACGCAGAAGCGCATCGCGGTGGCCCAGCACACGCTGGAAAACCTGCGCGATACGCAGAAGCTGACCGAGGCGCGCTGGCAGCTGGGCGCAGGCAGCGAGCTGGATGTGCAGAGCAGCCGTGCCCGCCTGAAGGCGATCGAGGCGGACATCCCGTTGCTGGAAGTGGCCGAGGCGCAGTCGCGCAACCGGCTGGCCGTGCTGCTCGGCCAGCGCCCGGAAGTGCTGACTGACATGCTCGCGCCGCACGACGTACCGGCCTTCGCCAAGGCACTGCCGCTGGGCGATACCCGCGAACTGCTGCGCCAGCGTGCCGACGTGCGCGTGGCCGAGCGGCGCCTGGCGGCTGCGACCGCACGCGTGGGCGTGGCCACGGCGGACCTGTTCCCGCGGTTGTCGCTGTCCGGCTTCGTCGGATTCCTTGGTGGCGATGCCAGCGGCCTGGTCAATGGCAACAACAAGGCCTGGTCGCTGACCCCATCGCTGAGCTGGGCGGCATTCGACTTCGGCACCGTGCGTGCACGCCTGCGTGCCAGCAAGGCTGAAGCCGAAGGCGTGGCCGCGCAGTATGAGCAGGCGGTACTGCTGGCCCTGGAAGACACCGAGAACGCACTGACCCGCTATTCCAAGCAGCAGGCACGGTTGGCGATCGTGGTCGAGCAGGCGCAGGCGGCACGGCGTGCCGAATCGCTGGCTCAGATCCGCTATCGCGAGGGCTCGGAGGACTTCCTGACACTGCTGGATGCGCAGCGCACGCAGCTGGCAGCCGATGATGCGTTGGCGGCGGCCGAGTCCGAGGTCAATGTCAGCGTGGTGGGCGTGTACAAGGCGCTCGGAGGCTGGGGGCAATCGCCGCAGCAACCGAGCGTGGCGCAGGTGCAGTGACTCCGGGGGACGGAGGCCGTGGCGTCCGTCCCCTTGCTCTTTCACGGCCACTGATTGGCCGGCACCTCGCGCTCGCGCATGCGCACGATGCAGAAGCGATGGCCGGTCGGTGCTTCCATTACCCACCAGCGCTTGACGAAGCCTATCCGTCGCGCGCCGAGCTTCTCCAGGCGGTCGGCCTCGGCATCGATGTCGTCGCTCTCGATGTCCAGATGCACCCGTGACGGGTGATCGACCCGCTGGACTTCAACGTCCAGGCCCGCCGGTGCGCCCAGCAGGTCGGCATACTCGGCGCCCCCTTCGGCACGCGCCGCCTGTGCCTGCAGACCGAGCGCGGCGGCCCAGAAACGGGCGCCTTCGTCGGCGGGAAGGTCCTGGCAGTCGATGATGAATCCTGCCAGCCGGCTCTGGTGTGCCATGTGCTGCTCCGCAGTTCGAGGGGTACGCGGCAGGGTAGCGCGGTGCATTCCGCGTACGTCTTCACCTTCGTGACGTTTCTGACTCTGCCGGATTGCGGGCTCGCCGTGTAACTAGTGGGTCAGGCACTCGGGAGGACAGGCAATGGCGGACGGAAGGCGGGATACCCAACGGATGTTGTTCGGCGATCCGGGTCCACCGGGTGCGGGGTTGTCGGTGGCGGTCGTGGTGCTGCTGGTGCTGGCGACGATGGCCGCAGCGGTCGGTTTCCTGCGCCTGCAGGATTCGATGCTGGGGCTGGGCCTGATCGGCGTCGCCGTGTTCCTGGCGATAGGGGCCCGCATCTGCCAGGCGCGCGATCAGCACCAGGCGCTGTATCGCCTGCTGTCGCGGCAGCCGCCGCTGTA
>NZ_KV791416.1:10248-51133 GCF_001807895.1 Stenotrophomonas sp. HMSC10F07 | reverse complement strand
CGCGGCAGCCGCCGCTGTAGCTGCGGCTGCCGTGCGGGGTCAGTGCTTCGGCCAGTCCAGTTCGACCACCAGCGGGAAATGATCCGATGGCAGCACGCCATCGATGCGGCGGTCATCGGTCAGGAAGCTGCGCGCGTGGAAACCGCGCACCAGCACCCAGTCCAGCTGCGCGGTGGCCTTGCCAGTGAAATCGTGGAAGGTCAGTCGCGGGCCCTGCGGTGTCTTCACCTGGGTACGGGTGTCGTGCAGTACGCGGGTGAATGCCTTGTAGGTGTCGCCGCCGGGTTCGCTGTTGAAGTCACCGGTCAGCACCACCGGCAGGTCGGCCGCCAGGCCGGCCACGCGCCTGCCGATCAGCTCGGCACCCTTCACCCGGCGTGGTTCGTCCTCGTCGCGGTAGGGCAGGTGGGTATCCATGAAATAGAAGCGGCGGCCGTCATCGATGCGGCGGAACAGCGCCCAGGTGACCATGCGTGGATACAGGTTGCCCCAGGTGATGCTGCCGGGCACATCGGGCGTATCAGACAGCCAGAAGTTGCCTGATTCCTCGATCGCCAGCACCTTGCTGTCGTAGAACACGCCCATGTGCTCGTCGCCGCTGCCGCCGCGGCGGCCCTCGCCGAACCAGCGGTATCCGGGCAGGTGCTGAGCAAGGTAATCGGCCTGCTCCTGCACCAGCTCCTGGGTACCGATCACCGCTGGGTGCGCGTCGAGGATGACCTTCACCATCGCATCGCGACGGTCGGGCCAGCGCTTGCCGGGTTCGGTATCGGCCGGGGTGCGCACATTGAACGACATCACCTTCAACGGCGCAGGGGCTGCGGCCCAGGCGCTGGTCAGAGGCAGGGCAAGCGCCAGCAGCGCAGACAGCGCGGGGCGACGGAAACGCGACAACATCGTGGAATCCCTCCATTCCATGAAAACGGTTTCACAGAGCATGCCACGAATGCGAGGGCAGCGTTATGCAGGGATGGGTGGCTCGCGGATGCCGGGCGGGCGATGCACGCCCCGCCCGGTGGACCGCGCACCGGCGATCACGGGTCGTAGCTCATCCCGTCGCCTGCCTTCTGCAATCGCGCAGATGCACAGGGCGTATGCCGCACGCTGATCAGGCAGCAGGAAGTGCCTCCATCCTGATCAGTCTTCAATCTCGCCACGGCGGCCTGCCGCGCGCACTGCCTGCGCGGTGGTGGCCACGCCAAGCCGTTGCCGCGCTCGCCGCAGGTGGTTCTCAACGGTGCGCGCAGACAGCCCCAGCGTGGCCGCTATCTCTGCCTGGCGCCGTCCAGCGGCGACCCAGCGCAGCACCTCGCGTTCGCGTGCGCTCAGCGCGCCCGCGCGGATGTCGGCCGGCGCTTCGGCAAGCCGCCGCGCCGCGCGGAAGACTGACGTGCCGACGATTTCAAGCAGCAGGCGCGCGCCGGCGGACGCATCAATCGAGGTGCCGGCGAAACTGACCGCACCCTCCAGACCGGTCGGGCCGAACACCGGCACCTGCAACCCATGCAGGCCATCGCCGCGAGGCTGCTTCACCACCTGGTAGCGCTCGCCACGCACGCCGTGGCGCTTGCTCCAGAAGAACGGCGCATTGCTGTCCAACACATGGCGGTTGACCGGACAGGCGTGCAGGTAGCGGGCGAGTCCGCTATCGCTGCCGTCGCCGAACCAGTCACCTTCAATCCAGTACACACGCTGTGCGTCGCGCTCCAGCCCGGTTCCGGTGGCAAACACCAACAGGCGGTCGTAGCCCAATGGTGAGGCGGCGGCGCGCAGCACGCCGCCCACCGCCGGCAATGACCGCGCCTGTTCCAGTTCCAGCAGCGCGGGCACCAGCGCAGGCATTGGCTCAGCGCCCCGCCAGCGCATCGAGCAGCGTACGCGCGGCCAGCTTGCCCAACGCGTTGCCGGCCAGTGGACTGTCGCCGGTCAGCAGCAGGCGATCCTGCAGCACGCTGCCATCGATGCCCTCATTGACGATCTGCACCCCCTGCTGGGCCAGCCGTTCACCGAAGAACCAACGCAGCTGCCCGGGCATGTAGCCGATCCCCGGTGTCTGCCGGTCCATTGCGTCGGGGAAGGCACAGATGCGGTAGCCACGGAACAGCGAGGCACCCTCGGCGTCGTCGACGCCCGCCGCCAGCAGCGCCGCCGGGCCATGGCAGAGGGTGATGATGTGGCGCTGCTCGGCCATGGCCCATTGCAGCGCGGCCTTCACCGCCGCGCTCTCCGGCAGGCCGATCAACGCGCCGTGCCCACCGGGAATGAAGACGGCGGCGTAGTCCGAATCGGCGCCCAGGCCGGCCACCACCTGATCCAGCTGCAACGGCTGGCGGAAGCGTTCCTGGTAGCGTTCGTACAGGGCGCCGATCTCGCTGTCCTCGTGTGGGAAGGCCCACCATTCGAACTTGACGGCGTTGCCGGACAGCGTCGCCACGTCGATGTCGAAGCCGGCCTTGTCCAGGTGGTACATCGGCAGCAGGGTTTCCACCGGATGGTTACCGGTGGAGAACAGGTGGCCATTGGCGGTCGGCAGATAGCGCTCGTCGGCGGCGATCATCAGCACCTTCCAGCGGCCATCGCGCCGCGCATCCGGATAGTCGGCGCCGGACAGGTCGCTCTTGGGCGAGGTGAACTGCGACAGCGAATACGGCGACGGGAAGAAGGCATCGCGCTCGGCCGGATCGGGGCTGGGCTGGCGGCTGGGCTCTTGCGTGTTCATGCAGACCTCCGTTGGGGGAAAGTGAGCCCAGCATAGGAGGCTGCGTGCGCAGGCGCGATGAGGGATTCCCCTCAATCGGCCGCAACCAGGATGCTGCAGCGCGCCACCCGGCCGGTTGGACAGTGGGATTATGTCGTGTTATCTAGCCAGTGCCGGGATAATCCCGGCATAACCACACAGCAAGCAAAGGAATGAAAATGAAAAGATTCGCCCGAGCATTGCGCGTCACTCTGAATATTCATCCGAACGAAAAGAGCAGCGTGTGGAATACCTGGCCGCTGTGGGTCGAATTCTGATCCTGCCAGCCAAACCCGCGATTGAGCGGTAGCAAGACGAAGGGACTCGTCTTTCGAGTCCCTTCCTGCCGGAGACGCACTGCATGCAAGGGATGTCGAATGAAGGCAGCGCCATTGCTGCCGAGCGCCTGGCTGCGCGCGTGGAGCGCGAAGGGCCTGTGCTGAAGCTGGAAACCGGTGGAATCGGGGTGTTCTGCCCGGAGCTTGCCGGCAAGGTCGACAAGGAAAATTCCGAGCAGCTGTACGTGGTCGAGTCGCTGGCCGACCTGTTCCGCCGTCACGAGCGCGTGCGCTGGACCGAAGTGCGCAGCCTGATCGCCACCCGTAGTGCTGAGCTCACCGGAGCACAGACCCTGGAGGCACTGCAGTCGCGCATGAGGCAGGCTCTGGATGGGGTGTGCGGGCATGCGCTGGATGCTACGCCGGCGGTGTGGAAAGTGATGGCCCATCCCTTGATCCCGCTGGTGATCGACGGGCTCGATGCCCGCGGCACCGCAGCCATCGAACGCGCCCTGCATCTGCGCTACACCACCCAGGTCGAGCAGGTCATCCATCGGCGCCACCTGCTGCGCAACTTCCTCATCGGCCGTGCCGAATCACGGGCGATTGCCGCCGAACTCAAGCACCGTGTCCGCAGCGGACGTTCGGCGCTGGATTACGCGCAGTCATTGCTGAGCCTGCGAGAGCGCATCGGCCTGGACAAGGTCACCTACCTGGTCACCGTGCAGCTGATCGCCATTTCCGGCGTGCCCGGGATGATGGCCGCCTGCCTGCTGCTGGCGATGCAGATGCATCCACACTGGCGCCAGCGCATCGAGGAGGAATTCGCGCCGCTCTCGGAGGCGGAGATCCACGCGCTGCCGATGGCCAGGATTCCCTGCACGATGCGCTTCCTGAAGGAAGTGATGCGGCTGTACTCCACGCCCTTCAACAACCGTCGGGTGGCTGCCTGCGATCTGCAGGTGGAAGGGCAGGCCATCGCCGAAGGTACGGTCTTCGAGCTGAGCTCGTTCATCCAGCACCGCTCGGCGAAGTACTGGGATGACCCGCTGCAGTTCGATCCCGATCGCTGGTTGCCCGAACGGCGCAAGCGTACCGCCGGCATCTATGTGCCTTATGGCTTCCCCACGCGTTCCTGCGTGGGATCGGCGGTCGGCAATGCACAGCTGGTATTGCTGTGCGCGCTGCTGGCACGCGAGTTCCGCTTCACCCCCAGCGCCGACTATCGGCCCGAGGTGCGCATGGAGGGCTTTGCGATTCCGGCGGCGCTGCATGGCACGTTCTCGCGGCGTACGGCCGGTGCCTGATCTGTCGGGACGGCGGCTTACTTTCCCGTTCGCCCGTGTGCCTGCATGTCCTCATGCAGGATCCGCCGCAGCTCGACGATGGCCGGCGTAGCTTCCTGCACGCTGTGTCCGGACACGATCACCTTCTCCGAATCCGCGTGCGGCAGGTGCGAACTCCAGTAGGGCACCAGCCCGTCATCGGTCTTCTCAAGTGGGCCATCGGCCTTGGCGCGGGCGATGATCGAGTGGTAGTGCACCTTCGGTGACATCGGCAGGTCAGCCACGGCGCGGACGAACGGGTCGTCCTTGTCCAGGTTCTGGATGCTGTTCATCTGGTAGCCGTGCTTGCCGTCATTGCGGTCGATCTGGCCGTCGTTGGCGATGGTGGCGACGTCTTCCAGCACGGTCAGTGGCAACCGCACCAGCCGGCTGATCCACCGGCCGAGGCGGGTGCCCGCCACGTCGGTACCGCGATGCGGCGTGGCGATGAACACCACGCGGGACACTTCCGGTTCTGGCAGGAAGGTCAGCACCGGTGCGCCTTTGGTGCGCAGCAGTTCGCGCTGGGCGGGCGTCATCTGCGCGGTGGCCAGCAGGGTGTCGACCAGGTGGTCGCCGGAGGAGGAGATCATCAACCGTGCGATCACCCCGCCCATGCTGTGCCCCACCAGCACCATGTCATGCGAGGCCTGCGCCTTGCCGCTGGGGTCGAAGTGCTTGAACACTTCAGCCAGCGTGTGGCGCATCGCATCGTGGCTCATCGCGATGGGCATGTTGGTCGGGTAATAGAACTGCCAGACCTGGAACTCCCGGCGGATCTCGTCGTCGCGCAGCAGTTCGTTGGCCACGTTGACCCAGGCTTCCGGACTGCTGGCCAGGCCATGGATCATCAGCAGCACGCGGCGGTTCGGGTCGTAGGGCTGCATCATGTACAGATGCGGCGTGTCGATGCCGCCCTTGCCACCGAACAGCGTGCGCAACGACTGTCGGCTGAAGTTGGAGCGGGCCAGCCACAGCGCATAGCCGGCAGTGAAGTTGGCCGCCAGTGGCACCTGCTGGCCGTGCAGGGTCACTTCCGAAACCTGGTAGGGATCGTGGATCTCCAGCTCCGGCTCGTCATCGTGCAGCACCTCCCACAGGTTTTTCCCCGAGAAGCGCAGCAGCACCGTCATCGATGGCGAGGGCATCTCGCTCCAGCTCTGCGTGGCCGAAGTGCTGGCCTGCGTTGCCTGCGCCGCTGCCCGAGGCGTGGTGGCCGTGCTGCCGGCCGGGTCGTCCATCACCGCCACCAGCTCGGCACCGAAGCCATCGCGGCGATGCACGCTGCGCAGCGTACCGGTGAACGACAGCGAGGCGGCGGGTACCAGCTCGCTGGGGGTACGCTGGTCCAGGGCCGATGCTTGGTCTGAAGGGGCCAGCACGAAGGTCCAGCGGCCCAGCTGGAAATGGCTGGCCTGGCCGTGCACGCGCCCGGTGGCATACGCGTTGTACAGCTGCACCGAGGCTTCCTGCACCGCCAGGTTGTAGTAGTCGCGCACCTGGGTCTGGCGGTCTTCGAAACCACGCTGGTTGGCGGTGCGCTCGGTGAAGAACAGATAGGCATAGGCCTGGCGCGCGACCTGCATCCACGCATCGAGGCGTGGCTGGAAGTCGGCATCCAGCTCGGTGACTGCGGTTTTGGCGCGGCCGGATGCCGAGTACTCGCGCTTTGGCGCCGGCAGGGTCATCGCATACTGCAGCCACAACTCGGCCAGGCTGGAGCGCTTGTCTTCCTCGCGCACCACGATGCTGCTTTCCATGGCCTCGATGCAGGGCAGGCCGGGCTTGGCACAGACGCCCTCATCGAGCCCGGCCACGCGCAGGGTCTCAATGGTCGCCGCGCTGAGCTTGCCGGAGGTCAGGATGTCACCGCGCTTGAGCGCGATGTACTGGCCGGGCGTGACCGAGGCAACCTGCACCGACGGCCCGAACTGGCGCAGCGTCGCGCAGCCGCCCAGGGTGAGCAGCACGGTGAAGATGAGGGTCGTGCGGCCGATGAAGCCCAAGCCCGTGGTAGCCATGCGATCCTCCTGCGCGGTGGCGCCACTCTAGCGGCCGGCCTGTCAAAGCGGAATCTACCGGCTGGGTCGGGCTTGGCGGCGAGTGCGGTTGGTAGATTCGGGCAGTTCCGTGCGCCGGCTGCAGGTTCCTAGCCCATCAGTGGCTGATCTGGCACTTCACCGCCGCCGAATAGCCCTCGTAGTCGTCGCCTGCGATCACGTGCAGGGTGTGGTGCTTGTCGATGCGCTTCACGTACGAAGGTTCCTCGGTATTGGCATGCTCGTTGACCTCGGTCACCGACCAAGCCCTGGCCAGGCGCTTGGGATCGACGCCGTTCAAGTACACGAACAGGCTCTTCTCGCCCTCGGCCACGTTTACATCGGCACTGTTGACCGTGCCGCCAAACAGCGCGACCGGCTTGTCCTCCGGCTCGAAGGTGCCGCCCGGCTTCTTGGCCAGGCCGGCCGCCTGCAGGGCATCGATGGCGTCGGCCGCACTGAAATCCGAGCCCGCCTTGCAGGCCAGCAGCGCTTCCAGCGTGGCGGTGCCGGGCGGCGCGATGGCCGGGGCTGCGGCGTGCGTGGCTGGGGCGGCGGCGAGCGCGGTGAGGAACAGGGCGAGCGTGGTTGTGGCGATTTTCATTGCAGATCCTTCTGGCGGTCGCGGATGGAGGGACTGTTGTGTTGGCGGTGTCATCCCGATTATGCGCCACACGTCCTGCGCGACGTGCAGGCACAAAAAAGCCGGAACCCCAGTTGACGGGAGATCCGGCTTCTTGCGGCCTCGACAGGCCATACAGATGGTGGAGGTGGGCGGAATTGAACCGCCGTCCGAAGGCACTCCATCCCCAGCACTACATGCTTAGCTCACCGTTGGATCTCGTCCCCGAACAGCACGGTGCGCAAAGCGCATCCGGGAACCAGCCTGTTGTGTTCTAGTGCCGGACTGACAGGCAGCCGTCCAGCGCGATTCCATGATAGTGACTCTACACCGCGAGCATGGACACAAGCGGTTTCGAGGCTTAGGCCTTAAGCGGCCAGAGCGTAGTTGTCGTCGTTGGCAACTAGAGTTTTGCAGCTGGATTTACGAGGAAAGCTACCCCCTCGGCATGCGCCAGGCGACTTCACAACCCCCGTCGAAACCAATGCACCCCCGGTTTCTTCAAGTTCTGCAAGGTACAAGGCCTGCTTTCGTGTCGCCACGGCCAGTGCCTGCCCAACGCTGCCAATGCTACGCCAAAACAGCTGAACAGTCACCGGGGCAATCCACAACATGTTGTAGAGCCAGCGGCATAGCGGATTGGTAACGTCATTGGCACGAATTTGCGACACACTGAAGACGACCATCCGAGCCAGGACAGACACGGAGACTGTGGGTGACCGAGGCAAGCCAACAACGCAGCCTGCGACAGCTGGTCGGACCCGTCGGGGCCGACTACCAGCGACGGGCATTGCCCCCTGGCTGGGTCTGGGCCGTGCTGGGCGCGCTGCTGGCGGCCACCTGCCTGACCGAACTGCCGGCCACGGCCGCGGCGGCACTGGTCGCCAGTGCGGTGGTGGTGCATTGGTCGCAGCGCGGTCGCATCCATTGGCTGGGCTGGCGTCTGCCGGGCATGGCCGTGTTGGCGGCCCTGCTGTGGGGGCCGGAAGTGTTGTCGCAGTGGTTCGAGCACGGGCTGGCCGTGGTCCTGATGTCGCTGGCCAGCCTCAGCATCGGTGTGCATGTGTGGCAGTCGCGGCAGCTGGCGCGACAGTTGCAGGGCGCTGCCGATTCGCTGGATGACGCCCAGCTGCTGGCCCTGTTGCCGGCCGATGCGGCCCAGATGGCACAGCAGTGGCGCGCGGGCGATGACCGCCATGCGCCGGAACTGGCGGTGGTGATGCACCTGGCCGTGATGCACGCGGCGCTGGCGCCGCGCATGCGAGGGCAGGGCGTGCTCGCGGGGTGACCCGCCTTTTGTAGGGCCGAGCCTGCGCTCGGCTGCTCTTCTTGCCGAAGCCGGGCATGGCTCGGCTCTACAGAAAACCAAGGCAGCCGAGCATGGCTCGGCTTTACAGGGTGATGCGCAGTCGCCTTACGCGTCGCGGTTGCCACGACGCATCACGCGCTGCTTCTCGATCGCCCAGTCGCGGTCCTTGGCGGCATCGCGCTTGTCGTGGGTCTGCTTGCCCTTGGCCAACGCGACTTCGAGCTTGATCTTGTTCTTGCTCCAGTACATCGCAGTGGGCACGATCGTGTAGCCATCGCGCTCGACCTTGCCGATCAGCTTGTCGATCTCGTTCCGGTGCAGCAGCAGCTTGCGCTCGCGCCGGTCATTGGCCACCACGTGGGTGGAGGCCTGGATCAACGGGGTGATCTGTGCACCGATCAGGTAGATTTCGCCGCGCTTCACATAGGCGTAGGCATCGATGATGTTGCCACGGCCTGCGCGGATCGACTTGACCTCCCAGCCCTGCAGGGCGAGGCCGGCCTCGAAGCGCTCTTCGATGTGGTATTCGTGGCGGGCACGCTTGTTCAACGCGATGGTTTTGTTGGCCGTCGCGCTCTTTGCTTTATCCTTGCCGCTGTTCTTGCTCATTTCCGTATTGTCTCCGATTCGGGCCCGCCCGGTCGATTGCCGAAACGTCCTGTATTCATGCCTACTATCCGCCGCAGCGCCCTGGTCGAACATTCGGCCGCGCGCATGTTCGACCTGGTCAACGACGTCCAGGCCTATCCGCGCCGTTTCCGCTGGTGCTCTGCTGCCCAGATCGTTGAGGAGGGCGAGGACCGCCTGGTGGCGCGACTGGACCTGGGCCTGGGCTCGTTCAGCACATGGTTCCAGACCGAGAACACCCTGCAGCGCCCGCACAGCATTGATATGCAGCTGCGCGATGGCCCGTTCAAGCAGCTGCACGGCCGCTGGGAATTCCATGCGCTGGCCGAGGATGCCTGCAAGGTCACCCTGACCCTGGAGTTCGAACCCAGCTCGCGCCTGCTCGGTCCGGCGCTGGCGATCGGCTTCCAGGGGCTGGCCGATCGCATGGTCAACGATTTCGTCCGCGTCGCCGACGAGGGCTGAGCGATGATCGAGGTCGAGGTGGTGCTGGCCTGGCCGCAGCGGGTGCTGTCGCGCCGCTTGCAGCTGGAAGAAGGTGCGACAGTGGCCGACGCCATTGCCGCCGCCGCGCTGGAAGGCAGTGCCGATTGCCCCGCCGTCGCCGTTCATGGTGTGCTGGCTCGCCCGCAGCAGGCACTGCTGGAAGGTGATCGCATCGAGTTGCTGCGCCCGTTGCTGGCCGACCCCAAGGACAACCGCCGGCGTCGCGCGCTCGGCGGTTGATTCCAGCAGCCGTACCTGCGGACGGGCAGGGGGCTCAGCGGCCCTTCTTCTTCTTGTCCTTCGGCAGGTTGCGGCCGAACTGGCGCACGGTCTGCTGGGCCAGGGCCTTGTCGTTGCCCGGGAAGTAATCGCCTTCCCAGCGGGTCACGGTGTCATTCTCGAAGAACACCACGAAGTTCTTCACTTCGGTACGACCCAGGCGGTTCACGCGCTGGCTGGAGGTGTAGTCCCAACGCTGGGCGTGGAACGGGTCGGGAATGGACGGGGTGCCCAGCAGCGCGGTGACCTGCTGCTTGCTCTGCCCGACCTGCAGCTTGGCCACGGCATCTTCCCGGATCAGGTTGCCCTGATAGATGGGTTGCTTGTAGATGATGCCGCACCCGGTGGTGGACAGGGCGACGGCGGCGACCAACAGGAGATTGCGCATCGGGACTGGCGGTTGGGGAAATCAAACCGATGATACACTCCCGGCGTGCCACCGCGACCCAATCCGAGGCAGCTGGCGCTAAATCGCCAATGAACGGAGACCTATGGAAACCCACGACCTGCGTAAAGTCGGCCTGAAGGTGACCCATCCGCGGATGCGGATCCTGGCGCTGCTCGAGCAGCGCAATGCCCAGCACCACATGACCGCCGAAGACATCTACCGCCAGCTGCTGGAGCACGGCGACGAGATCGGCCTGGCCACGGTGTACCGGGTGCTGACCCAGTTCGAGGCCGCCGGCCTCGTGCTCAAGCACAATTTCGAGGGCGGCCAGGCGGTCTACGAACTGGACCGTGGCGGCCACCACGACCACATGGTCGACGTGGACAGTGGCAAGATCATCGAGTTCGAAAGCCACGAGATCGAGGAGCTGCAGCGCAAGATCGCCGCAGACCATGGCTACGAGCTGGAAGAGCACTCGCTGGTGCTGTACGTGCGCAAGAAGCGCAAGTAATCCGTTCCGGCCAGCTGGATGCGACGAAACCCCGGGCCTGCCCGGGGTTTTTCGTTGATGGGGTCAGAGCCCTTTCCGTTCAGGTAAGGGATCCGACCCCTTGCGGCCCAGCAGGATCTCCAGGTCCACCGCCTCAGCCATGGCCCGGTTGCCGGCATCACCCGGGTGGAGGTGGTCGCCGGAGTCGTAGGCCACGGCCATCCGTGAGGGATCGGCCGGGTCGCGCAGCGCCGCGTCCAAGTCGATCACCGCGTCGAACGGGCTGTCCGTGCGCAGCCAGGCATTGAGCTGGCGGCGCAGGGTGTCCTTGTCCGGTTGGTAGTAGTCGTCCAGCGGCGTGCCGGGCAGGGCGCCAGCGAACGGTGGCAAGGTAGCGCCCACGATCCGCACACCTCGGCGGCGGGCCTGTTCTGCCAGCGCGCGATACCCCGCCTGCAGCTCGCTCAGCGTGGGCCGGGCCTGGTTGCGGGCGAATGCGGTACCTGGCCAGCTGATGTCATTGATGCCGATCAGCACGATCACACTGGATACCGCAGGCTGGTCCAGCGCGTCGCGCCGGAAGCGGACCAGGGCGGATTCACCCATGCCGTCGCACAGCAGCCGCCCCCCGGAAATGCCGGCGTTCACCACGGCTATGCCCCGCGCTGCCAGGCGCGCGGCCAGATGATCGGTCCAGCGCTGGTCCTGGTCGAGGCTGGCGGTGGCACCGTCGGTGATCGAATCCCCGATCACCACTACGCTGCGCGCGTCGGCGTCGGCGTCGGCTTCGACGTCAATTCCGGTCAGCAGCAGGCGGGCGGTGGTGCTGCTGGCTGCGCTCAGGGCCTGGGCCCGGCTCTGGTCGCCGGGGGCGATCCAACTGGTCTGGCGGCCTTCCCAATGGAACGTCTGAACGGTTGCCGGCCCCGGCACAAATACGCTGACCTGCAATGCCTGGCGGTCATCCGTGGCCAGCGGGAGCGGATCGCTCAGCTGTTCCTGACCGGGCCCGATCAACACCCCGGGCTGGCCGCCGAAGCTGAGCGGTTGCGGGATGGCGCCCGCGCGTGCGGCCACGCTGGCCGCCCCGATCCGCAGCGGCCGGGTGCCGTAGGCATTGCTCAGCCGCACCCGCAGCCGCGGGCCGCCCAGGCTGACACGCACCGTCTGGCGGAAGGTCTGGTCCTGCAGCGTGGCCGGGACCAGGGTCGGGAACAGGAAATCCGCGTTCCAGACCGGCTGCGGGCTGGCCTGCCAGCTGGCGACCCAGTGCGGGGCGGATGCGGCACTGGCGGCGCCGGACATAGCGAGCAGGG
The DNA here is from genome assembly GCF_001807895.1 of Stenotrophomonas sp. HMSC10F07. Classification (NCBI taxonomy): domain Bacteria; kingdom Pseudomonadati; phylum Pseudomonadota; class Gammaproteobacteria; order Lysobacterales; family Lysobacteraceae; genus Stenotrophomonas; species Stenotrophomonas sp. HMSC10F07. The sequence continues at coordinate 39,237 of NZ_KV791416.1, read as the reverse complement.
CGGTGGTGGTGAGCTGGCTCAAGCGGTTCATCGGGCAGTCCCGAGTGGAGGGACCGCCATGGTGATTCCGTGCTTATCTGTGAACTAGACTGCGCACGGACAATCATCTGTGAACTGGATTCATCGCCATGGCGCGACCCGACATCAACCGATCCGGCGAACTGGAAGTGTTCGTGCGGGTGATCGAGACCGGTGGCTTTTCCGCTGCGGCCCGCACGCTGGACATGACGCCGTCGGCGGTGAGCAAGCTGGTGGCGCGGCTGGAGCAACGGCTGGGCACGCGCCTGCTGCAACGCTCCACCCGCCAGCTGCAGCTGACCCCGGAAGGCTGCGCGTTCTACGAGCGTGGCCTGCGCGTGCTGGCCGACCTGGACGAGGCCGAGCGTTGTGCCAGCGCCCATGCCGAGCCGCGCGGGCGGCTACGGGTCAACTCCAACGTGCCGTTTGGCCGCCATTTCCTGTTGCCGCTGCTGCCGGCGTTTCTTGAGCGTAACCCGCAGGTGGGCGTGGACCTGACCCTCAACGACGAGGTGATCGACCTGCTGGAGCAGCGCACCGATGTGGCAGTGCGGGCCGGGCCGCTGAAGAGCTCCAGTCTGGTGGCGCGACGGCTGGGCGCGACGCGGATGATGATCGTGGCTGCACCGGCCTACGCGCAGCGGCACGGGCTGCCACGCATTGCCGAGGAGCTGCAGTCGCACAACCGGCTGGACATCGGCCATGCCCGTGCGATGCAGGGGTGGCCGTTGCTGCAGGAGGGGCGCGAGCGGATGCTGCTGCCCAGTGGCAATGCCCGCGCCAGCAACGGCGATGCGCTGCGCCAGCTGGTGCTGGGCGGGCTGGGCATGGCGCGGCTGGCGGCATTCCAGGTGCAGGAGGACATTGCTGCCGGGCGCTTGCTGCCGGTGCTGGAAGAGGCCAATCCCGGTGACCTGGAAGAGGTGCACGCGGTGTTCCTCGGGCAGGGCGGTTACCTGCCGCTGCGGGTGCGCGCGTTCCTCGATTTCCTGGTGGAGAACGTCGACCTGACGCGGCCGTTGGGGTGATACGGGTAGTGCCGGCCGCTGGCCGGCAACCTCACGATCATCGTCCACCGGTGTTGGGTTGCCGGCCAGCGGCCGGCACTACCGTGCGGGTGGGTTGTAGATCCACGCCATGCGTGGATAACCGTGAACAGGCCTCAGGCCTGCAGCAGCTTGCGGGCGGCGGCGCGCGCTTCCTTGCTCACTTCCACGCCGCCGAGCATGCGCGCCAGCTCTTCCTCGCGCGCCTTGTTGTCCAGCTTTTCCACTGCGCTCTGGGTCATGCCTTCCACCGGGGCCTTGCTGACCCGGTAATGGGCGTGGCCCTTGGAGGCGACCTGCGGCAGGTGGGTCACGCACAGCACCTGGCGCTTCTCGCCGAGCGCGCGCAGCTTCTGGCCGACGATGTCAGCCACCGCGCCGCCGATGCCGGAGTCGACCTCGTCAAACACCATGGTCGGCACCGCATCCAGGTCCAGCGCGGCCACTTCGATGGCCAGCGAAATACGTGACAGTTCACCGCCCGAGGCCACCTTGCGCAGGGCGCGCGGCGGTTGGCCGGCGTTGGCCGCCACCAGGAACTCGACGCGCTCGGCACCCTGCGGGTCGGGCTTGCCGCTGTCCTGTGGCTCCAGTTCGATCAGGAACTGGCCGCCGCCCATGCCGAGCTCGGCGATGATGCCGGTGGTGGTGGCCGACAGTTCGGCAGCAGCGCTGCGGCGGCTGGCGGTCAGCATTTCAGCCTGTACGCGCCAGGCGGCGGCGGCCTTGTCGATCTCGCCGGCCAGGCGCTGCAGGCGCTCGTCGGCGCCACGCAGCTGCTCCACTTCGGCATGCATGCGCTCGCGCTGCGCGCCCAGTTCGTCCATCGGCACGCGGTGCTTGCGGGCCAGGTCGTGCAGGCGGCCGAGGCGGCGCTCGTTCTCCTCGAACTGTTCCGGGTCGGCATCCAGATCGTCGTGCACGCGATCAAGCAGCGACAGGGCTTCGTGCAGCTGGATCGAGGCGTTCTCGATCAGGCCGTCCACTTCGCCCAGGCGCGGGTCGTGCTCGATCAGGCGCGACAGCTCGTGGCGCACCTGCTGCAGCAGGTCCAGCGCAGAGCTGCCGTCGTCGCCGTTGAGCTGGTTGCTGGCTGCCTGGCAGGCGCTCAGCAGGGCGCTGGCGTGGGCCTGGCGACGGTGGCTGGCGCCAAGCGCGGCAATCGATTCCGGTTCAAGGTCCTCGCGGTCCAGTTCGCGCAGCTGGTGCTCCAGGAAGCCGATCCGGTCACTGACGTCGCCCTGTTGCGACAACGCCAGCGACTCATCGACCAGTGCCTGCCAGGCCGCGGCGGCGTGGCGCACCTGGCGGCGCTCGTTCTCGTTGCCGGCATAGGCATCCAGCAGGGCCAGCTGCGACGGGCGCGCCAGCAGCGCCTGCTGTTCATGCTGGCCGTGGATCTCCACCAGCAGCGAGGCCAGGTCGCCCAGCTGTGCCAGTGTCACCGGGCGGCCATTGATCCAGGCCCGCGAGCCGCCGTCGGCGCGGATCACGCGGCGCAGCTGGCATTGGTCCTCGTCGTCCAGCTCGTTGTCGGCCAGCCACTGGCGGGCGGCCTGCAGCTGCTCCAGTGCGAACTCGGCGGAAAGCTCGGCGCGTGCGGCGCCATGGCGGACCACGCCGCTGTCGGCGCGCAGGCCGGACAGGAAGCCCAGTGCGTCGACCATCAGCGACTTGCCGGCGCCAGTCTCGCCTGAAACCACGGTCATGCCTGGCCCGAACTCCAGTTCGGTGGCGCGGACGACGGCGAAATCCTTGATCGAAAGATGTCTGAGCATGGGTAAGGGGGTGTCAGCAGCCGCGCAACGCTAGCACGCGGGCGCGGGAGGTCCAATGACTTGCCAAGGCGATGCGCCGCCATTATCTAGTGTCCGTGTCTCACAGGTTGATTCCATGCACGGTTCTCCCGACCAGCTTGCCCCGCGTGCGCGCCACCTGCTGCGCACGCTGATCGCGCGATACATCCAGGACGGCGAGCCGGTCGGCTCGCAGACGCTGGCGCGCGTGGCCGGCCTGGAGGTCAGCCCGGCCACCATCCGCAACATCCTGGGCGACCTGGAGGATCTGGGCCTGCTGGCCTCGCCACATACCTCGGCCGGCCGCGTCCCGACCGCGCATGGCTACCGGGTGTTCGTCGACAGCCTGCTGCAGATGCAGCCGCCGGGCGAGGGCGAGCTGGCTCGGTTGCGCCAGGAACTGGCCGGTGGCGGCAGCACCCAGGCCCTGCTCGGCAGCGCCTCGGAGCTGCTGTCGGCGATGAGCCACTTCGTCGGCGTGGTCAGCGCACCGCGGCGCGAGCAGTTCGCCTTCCGCCAGATCGATTTCGTGGCGCTGGACGGGCGCCGGGTGCTGGCGATCCTGGTATTTGCCGACAACGAGGTGCAGAACCGGGTGATCGAGACCCGGCAGGAGTTTGCGCCAGGCCAGCTGGAGCAGGTCGCCAACTACCTCAATGCGCATTTCGCCGGCCTGCCGATGGCCGAGATCCGTACCCGACTGCTGCTGGAGCTGCGCGACGCCCGGTCCGAACTGGAGCAGTTGCTGGCCCACAGCATCGAACTGGCCGAGCAGGCCCTGCAGCCGGCGGCCGACGACATGCTGGTGGCCGGGCAGACCCGCTTGATGGGCGTGCAGGACCTGTCCGACCTGGAGCGCCTGCGCGAACTGTTCGAGCTGTTCTCCAGCAAGCGCGAGATCCTGCAGCTGCTGGAGCGGACCATCCAGGCGCCGGGGGTGCGCATCTTCATCGGCGAAGAGACCGGAATGATGCCGCTGCAGGGCGTCTCGCTGGTCACTGCCCCGTACACCGCCAATGGCCAGGTGCTGGGCGTGCTGGGCGTGATCGGTCCCAAGCGGATGGCCTACGACCGGGTGATCCCGCTGGTCCAGGCCACCGCCGATGTGCTTGGCGCGGCCTTTTCGCCGGCCGGACGCACGCCGGGAACATCCGACGCTTGAAACGCAGCATCCCGCCCACACTAGGGTGGGTGGAGGCGGAGAGTGACCGCCAGGGACCCAGACATGAACCACGAACATCCAGATATCGAATCCCAGCAGAGTGCCGCCGATGCGGCTGCCACCGCCGGCGTCAATGACGAAGTCGAGCGCCTGCGCGCCGAAGTCGAGCAGGTCAAGGCCGATGCGCTGCGTGAGCGCGCCGACCTGGAAAACCAGCGCAAGCGTGTTGCCCGTGACATCGAGCAGGCCCGCAAGTTCGCCAACGAGAAGCTGCTGGGCGAGCTGCTGCCGGTGTTCGACAGCCTGGATGCCGGCCTGAAGGCCGCCGGCGACGACCCGCACCCGCTGCGCGAAGGCCTGGAGCTGACCTACAAGCAGCTGCTGAAGGTCGCCGCCGACAACGGCCTGGCGCTGCTGGATCCGATCGGCCAGCCGTTCAACCCGGAACACCACCAGGCCATCAGCCAAGTGCCGACCCCGGGCGCTGCCCCGGGCAGCGTGGTGACCGTGTTCCAGAAGGGCTACCTGCTTAACGAGCGTCTGCTGCGGCCGGCGCTGGTGGTGGTGGCCGCCGACTGATCCGGCAGGGCCGGGCGGCGGACAGACCCGTCACCCGACCCGACGCTGAACGCGCCGGATCGTCGGAAACACAGCGTTCGGGAGGTGGCTTGAATGTTCCACGGGCCTCCCCCACATCGTATTCATCCACCGGCCGAACGGCCGGACTGACCCCAACAAGCATCCTCAGGAGTCTCCCCCATGGGCAAGATCATTGGTATCGACCTCGGCACCACCAACTCGTGCGTGGCGATCATGGACGGCGGCAAGGCCCGCGTCATCGAGAATTCGGAAGGCGATCGCACCACCCCGTCGATCGTCGCCTACACCAAGGACGGCGAAGTCCTGGTCGGTGCCTCGGCCAAGCGCCAGGCCGTGACCAACCCGAAGAACACCTTCTATGCGGTGAAGCGCCTGATCGGCCGCAAGTTCACCGATGGCGAGGTGCAGAAGGACATCGCCCACGTCCCGTACAGCATCCTGGCCCATGACAATGGCGATGCCTGGGTCGCCACCAGCGACGGCAAGAAGATGGCCCCGCAGGAAATCTCGGCCAAGGTGCTGGAGAAGATGAAGAAGACCGCCGAGGACTTCCTCGGTGAGAAGGTCACCGAAGCGGTCATTACCGTGCCGGCCTACTTCAACGACAGCCAGCGCCAGGCGACCAAGGACGCCGGGCGCATCGCCGGCCTGGACGTCAAGCGCATCATCAACGAGCCGACCGCGGCTGCGCTGGCCTACGGCCTGGACAAGGGCGACAACAAGGATCGCAAGATCGTGGTGTACGACCTGGGCGGCGGCACCTTCGACGTCTCGGTGATCGAGATCGCCAATGTCGACGGCGAGAAGCAGTTCGAAGTGCTGGCCACCAACGGCGACACCTTCCTGGGTGGCGAAGACTTCGACAACCGCGTCATCGAATACCTGGTTGAAGAATTCAACAAGGACCAGGGCATCGACCTGCGCAAGGATCCGCTGGCCCTGCAGCGCCTGAAGGATGCTGCCGAGCGCGCCAAGATCGAGCTGTCCAGCGCCCAGCAGACCGAAGTGAACCTGCCGTATGTCACTGCTGACGCCTCGGGTCCGAAGCACCTGAACATCAAGCTGACCCGTGCCAAGCTGGAAGCGCTGGTGGACGACCTGATCAAGAAGTCGATCGAGCCGTGCCGCGTCGCCCTGAACGATGCCGGCCTGCGTTCGAGCGACATCAGCGAAGTGATCCTGGTCGGCGGCCAGACCCGCATGCCGAAGGTGCAGCAGGCGGTGACCGAGTTCTTCGGCAAGGAACCGCGCAAGGACGTCAACCCGGACGAAGCCGTGGCACTGGGTGCGGCGATCCAGGGCGGCGTGCTGGGCGGCGACGTCAAGGACGTGCTGCTGCTGGACGTGACCCCGCTGTCGCTGGGTATCGAAACCATGGGTGGCGTGTTCACCAAGATCATCGAGAAGAACACCACCATCCCGACCAAGGCCTCGCAGGTGTTCTCCACCGCCGAGGACAACCAGTCGGCCGTGACCGTGCACGTGCTGCAGGGTGAGCGCGAACAGGCCCGCTTCAACAAGTCGCTGGCCAAGTTCGACCTGTCCGGCATCGAGCCGGCCCCGCGCGGCCTGCCGCAGGTGGAAGTGTCCTTCGACATCGACGCCAACGGCATCCTGCACGTGTCGGCCAAGGACAAGAAGACCAACAAGGAACAGAAGGTCGAGATCAAGGCCGGTTCGGGCCTGTCCGAGGAGGAGATCGCGCGCATGGTCGCCGACGCGGAAGCCAACCGCGAAGAAGACAAGAAGTTCCAGGAACTGGTGCAGGCCCGCAACCAGGCCGACGCCCTGATCCACGGCACCCGCAGCGCCATCACCGAGCACGGCAGCAAGGTCGGCGGCGATGTCATCGGCAAGGTCGAGGCGGCGCTGGCTGACCTGGAAACCGCGATGAAGGGCGACGACAAGGCACAGATCGAAGCCAAGTCGAAGGCACTGGAAGAAGCTGGCCAGTCGCTGTTCGCCGCTGCTTCGGCCGACCAGGGCGGTGCCCCGGGTGCCGACGCCGGCAATGCCGGCAAGGCGCAGGACGACGTGGTCGACGCTGAGTTCACCGAAGTCAAGGACGACAAGAAGTCCTGATCCGGACCGACGCGGGACGCTGGCCACCAGCGTCCCGTTGTCGCATCAGGGTCCTGACCGCCTACCGGCGTGTCGGGGCGCCCGACGCAAGAGCGGACCTGGTTCCGCTCTTCCGCTTTGACGAATCCCGACGTTCCGGAACCCGATTCACGATATGAGCAAGCGCGATTACTACGAAGTGCTGGGCGTTGCCCGCACCGCCAGCGACGAAGAGCTGAAGAAGGCCTACCGTCGCTGCGCGATGAAGTTCCACCCGGACCGCAACCCGGGTGATGCGGCGGCCGAAGCCTCCTTCAAGGAGTGCAAGGAAGCCTACGAAGTGCTGTCCGACGGCAACAAGCGCCGCATGTACGACAGCCACGGCCACGCCGCGTTCGAGCATGGCATGGGGGGTGGTGGTCCGGGCGGCCCGGACATGAACGATATCTTCGGCGATATCTTCGGCAACATTTTTGGCGGTGGTGGCGGTGGTCCGCGCCAGGCCCGTCGCGGCGCCGACATCGGCTACGTGATGGAACTGGACCTGGAAGAGGCCGTGCGCGGCGTCGAGCGCCGGATCGAGATCCCGACCCTGGCCGAATGCGGCGACTGCGATGGCAGTGGCTCCGAAGACGGCAAGGTCGAGACCTGCAACGTGTGCCATGGCCGTGGTCAGGTGCGTATCCAGCGCGGCATCTTCGCCATGCAGCAGGCCTGCCACAACTGCGGCGGCCGTGGCCAGATCATCGCCAAGCCCTGCAAGACCTGCCACGGCAACGGCCGTGTCGAGGAAGACAAGGTGCTGTCGGTGAAGGTGCCGGCCGGCGTCGACACCGGCGACCGCATCCGCCTGCAGGGCGAGGGCGAGGCCGGCCCGGCCGGCACGCCGCCGGGCGACCTGTACGTGGAAGTGCGCGTGCGCGAGCATGCCATCTTCCAGCGGGATGGCGATGATCTGCACTGCGAAGTGCCGATCCGCATCTCGCAGGCGGCGCTGGGCGACACCGTGCGCGTGGCCACCCTTGGCGGCGAAGCGGAGATCCGTATCCCGGCCGAGACCCAGACCGGCAAGCTGTTCCGCCTGCGCGGCAAGGGCGTGCGTTCGGTGCGCAGCCGCAGCGAAGGCGACCTGTACTGCCGCGTGGTGGTGGAGACGCCGGTGAACCTCACCAACGAGCAGCGCAAGCTGCTGGAACAGTTCGAAGCCACCTTCGTCGGCGAGGAAGCGCGCAAGCATTCGCCGAAATCGGCCACTTTCATCGACGGCGTGAAGGGCTTCTGGGACCGGATGACGTCCTGAGTTTTTCAACGGAAGCGTTGAGCGGAAGCGCCGGGCCATGCCCGGCGTTCTCGTTTGCGATCCGCGATGCTTTCGCCGGGCATGCGCCGTGATGGTGGATCCACGCCCTGCGTGGACGGCGTTACCGGAAAAACGCCGCAGGTGTCTGCCCCAGCTGGCGCTTGAACATGCTGGTGAACGCGCTGGGGCTGTCGTAGCCCGTCGCCAGCGCGACATCGATGACCTTGTCGCCGATCGCCAACCGCTCCATCGCGGCCAGCAGCCGTGCCTGCTGCCGCCACTGCCCGAAGGTCATGCCCAGCTCGGTGGCGAAGCGCCGCTGGATGGTTTTCACGTCCACCTCCAGCGCCTGTGCCCAGTCCTGCAGCGTGGCGTCATCGCCGGGGTGCTTCTGCAGGTGCTGGCAGATCCGCTGCAGGCGCGGGTCGCTTGGCGCAGGCAGGTGCAACGGCAGCACGTCCATGCGGTGCAGCTCGTCCAGCAGCAGGCGGACCACGCGGCCATCTCGGCTGTCCTCGATGTGCTCGCCCTTGACCAGCGTGGCGGCCTGCAGCAGCTCGCGCAGCAGGGGCGAGACCTGCACCGCGAACGGCTCGGCCGGCAGGTGCAAGGCGAACGACGGATCGATGTACAGGCTGCGCATGTGCACGGCGGCGATGCAGTCCACCGCGTGCACCATGCCGGCCGGCATCCAGATCGCGCGGTTTGATGGGACCACCCAGCGCCCGACTTCCGACCGCACCACCATCAGGCCGGAGATGGCGTAGACCAGCTGGTGGCGCTGGTGCTTGTGACCAGGGATGTGGGTACCTACCGGGTACTGGGTGACCCGATAGGTGACCGGTCGATGCAGTGGAACCTCCCGCCAGGGCGCGGCCGGATCGACGTCACTGGCAATGTCCTTTTTGCGATAGGGCATGACCTGAACGCGGCAGAAGGGAGAGAGGGGCAACCGTAGCATGCGTGGCTCGCCCCCAACCTGACTGCGTCCATGTCGACCCTGGCTTCTCCCGCAACGACCTCACGCCCGGCGGCTCCCGGCGTGCTGGCCGCCATCTCCACCTCGCACGTCGTCAACGACATGATGCAGTCGCTGATCCTGGCCATCTATCCGGTGATCAAGGGCGGCTTCAATCTCAGCTTCACCCAGATCGGCCTGATCACGCTGACCTACCAGCTCACTGCGTCGATCTTCCAGCCGTTGATCGGTGTAGCCACCGACCGCCGCCCGGCACCGTATTCGCTACCGATCGGCATGGCCTCGACCTTGTGCGGCATGCTGCTGCTCGGCTTCGCGCCGAACTACGCGATGGTGCTGCTGGCAGCGGCAATGGTCGGCATCGGCTCGGCGATCTTCCATCCGGAGGCCTCGCGCATCGCGCGGCTCGCCTCGGGCGGCCGTCATGGCTTCGCACAGTCGGTGTTCCAGGTGGGGGGCAATTTCGGTACCGCGTTGGGCCCGCTGATTGCGGCGGCAGTGATCGTGCCGTACGGCCAGCATGCCGCGTCGTGGTTCGCAGGCGCGGCCCTGATCGGCATCGCATTGCTGACCTATGTTGGCCGCTGGTACGCGTTGCATCTGGGCACGCCGCGTCCGGCCAGCACCGCGTCGATGGCGCCGAGGCATCCGCCGCGCACCGTGGCCAAGGTGCTGGCGATCCTGCTGGTGCTGATCTTCAGCAAGTACTTCTACATGGCCAGCATCGGCAGCTACTTCACCTTCTACCTGATCCACCATTTCGGCATTCCGGTGGCGCAGGCGCAGCTGCACCTGTTCGCGTTCCTGGTGGCGTCCGCCGCTGGCGGCTTCCTCGGCGGCCCGTTGGGTGACCGGATCGGCCGCAAGCCGATCATCTGGACCTCGATCCTCGGCGTGGCGCCGTTCGCGCTGATGCTGCCGCATGCCGACCTGTTGTGGACGACGGTGCTGGCGGTGCTGATCGGCTTCGTGCTGTCTTCGGCGTTCTCGGCGATCGTGGTCTATGCGCAGGAGATGATGCCGCACCGCATCGGCATGGTGTCCGGCCTGTTCTTCGGTTTCGCGTTTGGCATGGGCGGGCTGGGTGCCGCCGTGCTCGGCCTGCTGGCGGACAGGACCAGCATCGAGTACGTCTACCAGCTGACCGCGTTCCTGCCGCTACTCGGCATCGTGGCGGCGTGGCTGCCGCCGTCGCGGCCTGCTGCTCACTGAGAGGTTTTGGTTTGCAGGGCTTGCAGCCCTGCACCTGCCGAAGCAACGTCAACGTCAAAAGCTGGCTATCCGCGGGTTGGCAGGTTGGGTCCGGTTGCAGGGGACGCCGTAAACCCAACCATGGGGGCTTGGCCGCGGCATCCATGCCGCGGACACCCCTGCAACCGGACCCACCCCGCCTTCGACAGTTGGCCGCGATCTGTTGGAGCAGCACTCTGCTCTGGTGGGTGTCGACCTTGGTCGACACGGTAGATCCACGCCATGCGTGGATGAATTCATTCGATGTCTGACAGATGTGTCGACCAAGGTCGACACCTACCAACAGACATCCGGAATCTGTCAAAGGCGGGGCGGTGTGGGTGGGCAGGACCGTTGGCGCCATGGATGGCGCCATCGAGCCCCCATGGAAGGGTTTACGGCGTGTCCTGACCACCCACACCGCCCCGCCACCCCACGGATAGCTCGCTTTTGCCGTTGCCGTTGCCGTTGCTTGCAGCTTCGGCAGGTGCAGGGCTGCAAGCCCTGCCGAAAACCCCCTTGGGCGTAGAATGCGGCCATGAGCGAATCCCTTGATAACCACCTGGTCCACGGCCGCCGCCAGCGGCCCGACGGCCCCTCGCCGATCGATGTCATCTCGGTCCAGTCGCAACTTGTCTACGGCCACGCCGGCAACAGCGCCGCCGTACCGCCGATGCGCGCGCTGGGCGTGCGCGTGGCGGAAATCCCGACCGTGCTGCTGAGCAATGCGCCTTTCTACGACACCACGCGTGGCCGCGTGCTGCCCGCTGACTGGTTCGCCGACCTGCTGCTGGGCAGCCACGAGCGTGGCCTGCCACAACGGGCGAAGATGCTGGTCTCCGGCTACTTCGGCAGCACCGCCAACGGCGCCGCCTTCGCCGAATGGCTGGACGGGATCCTGCCGGCCTGCCCGCAGCTGCGCTATTGCCTGGACCCGGTGATTGGCGATACGCACACCGGCCCCTACGTGGAACCCGGGCTGGAAGCGATCTTCGCCGAGCGCCTGTTGCCGCATGCCTGGCTGGTGACGCCGAACGCTTTCGAACTGAATCGCCTGACCGGCATGCCGGCGTTGGCCGAGGCCGATGCCATCGCCGCCGCGCGCACGCTGCTGGATCGCGGCCCGCATTGGGTGATCGCGCACAGCGTGGGCGGCACCCCGGGTGAACTGGTGACCCTGGCCGTCGGCCGCGAGGAAACCTGGCGCTGGACCTCGCCGCTGCTGCCGGTGGACGTGGCGGGTACCGGCGATGTGCTGATGTCGCTGGTGGTGTCGTTCCTGCTGCGCGGCGAATCGATGCAGCAGGCGATTTCGCGTGCGATTGCCGGCACCCATGCGGCGCTGGAGGCGACCCTGGACAACGGCTTCGAGGAATTCGACGTGGTCGCCGCCGCGCCGGCGGCGCTGGCCGAAGGCACGCGCTTCCGCGCCGAACGCGTGGCATGAGCGGCCTGGACCCACGCACGCCGCGCACGGTCGGCATCATCGGCAGCGCTGGCGCCTACGGGCGCTGGCTGACCCGCTTCTTCCAGCAGCACCTGCAGTTGCAGGTGATCGGCCACGATCCGGCCGACCCAGGTTCGCACACGCCGGAACACCTGCTGGCGCAGGCCGATGTGCTGGTGTTCTCGGCACCGATCCGGCACACCCCGGCGTTGATCGCCGAGTACGTGCGGCAATCGGCGGGCCGCGAGCAGGGCAGGCTGTGGCTGGATGTGACCTCGGTAAAGGAGGCGCCGGTGCAGGCGATGCTGGCGTCGCGGGCCGAAGTGGTCGGCCTGCACCCGATGACCGCGCCGCCGAAGGCGCCGACCCTGAAGGGCAGGGTGATGGTGGTCTGCGAAGCGCGGCTGCAGCTTTGGCAGGCGTGGGTCGATACGCTGTGCGCCGCGCTGCAGGCCGAGTGCGTGCGGGCCACGCCGCAGCACCACGACCAGATGATGGCGCTGGTGCAGGCGATGGTGCATGCCACCCATCTGGCCCAGGCCGGCGTGTTGCGCCAGTACCAGCCGCAGCTGGGCGATCTGGCTGCGATGATGCCGTACCGTTCGGCATCGTTCGAGCTGGATACGGCGATCATTTCGCGCATCCTGTCGCTCAACCCGGCGATCTACGAAGACATCCAGTTCGGCAACCCGTACGTGGCGCCGATGCTGGAGCGGCTGGTGGGCCAGCTGCACGCATTGCAGGCCCAGGTCGTGCAGGGTGACGACGGTGCACGTGGTGCATTCCGCGAGCAGCTGCTGTCGGCCAATCGCACTGCCTTCGGCGAGCAGGCGCTGGCGGATGGCAACTACACGTTCGAACGCGTGGGCTATCTGCTGGCTGACCTGACCGAGCGCAACGCGCTGTCAGTACACCTGCCGGAAGATCGGCCCGGCTCGCTGCGCGAGCTGCTGAACGTGTTCGAGCAGCATCGCATCAGCCTGGCCTCGATCCATTCCTCACGTACGCCTGGTGGCGAAGTGCACTTCCGCATCGGGTTCATCGCCGGCAGTGATCCGGCAGCGATCACCCGGGCGGCCGCGGAAGTGGACGCCAGCGGCATCGGGCGGGTGCTCGGCTGACCACATTCATCCACAGGCGGTGTGGATGGATCCTGAGCAAACGTGTGGATAACCTCGTTCAGGCCTTGGCAGCAAAGGCTGTCAAGATGGTTGGTCAAAAATTGATCACGCATTTTGTAGCATCGAGCCATGCCCGACCGCCCTTGGCAAAAAGCGTGTCGACCAAGGTCGACACCTACCAGAGCGGGGCGATACGAAATCCGGTAGCGCCGGGCCGTGCCCGGCGAACCTCAAATCGTCAACCGCAGTTCACCACCACTGGTGGTGAACTCGCGCCCATTGCGCACCAGCGGGCGCCCGTCATCCAGCTCATAGCGCGGCGTGGCTTCGGAGTGGTGCCCGCTGCCGTTCGCCTCGGGCTTGAATTCGATGATGATGTGGCTTTCGCCATTACTGTCGACGGCGGGGAACTGACGGAACGACATCGCGTACCTCCTTCAGCGGATGCTGCGGGTGCGGGGCCAGCTTGGTCTTGCCGATGTTAGCCGGCCGTCATCAATCGATGAACTGCAGTCGTGCCAGTTCAGCGTACAGTCCGCCTTCGGCCAGCAGCTGCGCATGGGTACCTTCGGCGACGATGCGGCCCTGGTCCATCACCACGATGCGGTCGGCCTTGAGCACGGTGGCCAGGCGGTGGGCGATGACCAGCGTGGTGCGACCGGCCATCAGCCGCTCAAGTGCCTGCTGCACGCCATGCTCGCTCTGCGCATCCAGTGCGCTGGTGGCCTCATCGAGCAGCAGGATCGGCGCATCCTTCAGCAACGCGCGGGCGATCGCCACGCGCTGCTGCTGGCCACCGGACAGGCGTGCGCCGCGCTCGCCCAGTTCACTGTCGTAGCCTTGCGGCAATGCCCGCAGGAAGCCATCGGCCTCTGCTGCACGTGCGGCGTCCTCGACCTCGGCGTCGCTGGCCTGCAGCCTGCCGTAGCGGATGTTGTCGCGTGCACTGGCTGCGAACAGCGTCGGCTGCTGCGGTACCAGTGCCAGCTGCGCGCGCAGCTCGGCCGGATCGACCTGGCGCACGTCGATGCCATCCACGCAGATGCGGCCGCTGGCCGGATCGTGGAAGCGCAGCAGCATCGACAGCACCGTGCTCTTGCCTGCGCCCGACGGGCCGACCAGGGCCACGGTCTCACCCGGGCGGACATGCAGGTTGAAGTGGTCCAGCGCGGCCTGGTCCGGGCGCTGCGGGTAGTGAAACACCACGTCGTCGAACTGGATTTCGCCGCGTAGCGGTTGCGGCAGTGCGTGCGGCTGCGCCGGCGCACGGATCTCGATGTCTTCCTGCAGCAGCTCGCCGATACGGCCCATGCCACCGGCCGCACGCTGCAGCTCGTTCCACACTTCGGCCAGGGCGCCCACCGAGCCGCCGCCGATCAGCGCGTACAACACGAACTGGCCCAGCGTGCCGGCACTGAGGCGGCCGTCGATGACATCGTGCGCGCCCAGCCACAGCACGCCAACGATGGCGCCAAACACCAACAGGATGGCACTGGCGGTAACCAGCGATTGCGCACCGATGCGCCGGCGTGCGGCACCGATGGCATCGCCCAGCGCCTTGTCAAAGCGCCCGCGCTCATAGGGCTCGCGCGCATGCGCCTGCACCGTGCGCACGGCGCCCAGCGTCTCGCTGGCCAGGCTGTTGGCATCGGCGATGCGGTCCTGGCTGCTGCGCGCAACCGTACGCAGCTTGCGCGCGCCGACGATGATCGGCAGCACCGCCAGCGGGATGCCGAGCAGTGACCACGCGGCCAGCCGCGGGCTGGTGACGAACAGCATCGCCAGGCTGCCGACCACGGTTACGCTGCTGCGCAGGGCGACCGACATGGTCGAGCCGACCACGCTGCGCAGCAGTTCGCTGTCGGCGGTCAGGCGCGAGACCAGTTCGCCGCTGCGGCTGCGGTCGTGGAAACCGGCGCCGAGCTGGATCAGGTGTGCATACAGGCGGCTGCGCAGGTCGGCGACGACCTTCTCGCCCAGCAGCGACACGAAGAAGAACCGTGCGGCCGTCGCCAGTGCCAGCACCACCGCCACCAGCATCAGCAGGGCGAAGGCACGGTTGATCTGGCCACCGCTGGTGAAGCCGTGGTCGATCATCTGCTTCACGGCGGGGGGCAGGCTCAGCGTGGCGGCCGAAGAGACCGCCAGGGCAAGCAGCCAGGCGGTGAACAACCCGCTGTGGCGGCGCACGAACGGCCACAACGTCCGCAGGCTGCCAAGGCGGCGCAGCGGCGGGGTCGAGGCAGGGGCGTCGTCCTTGTCAGTCATCCTGGTTGTCGTCTTGTATGCGGATACGGTCACGGGTGGCGTCGCGCAGGCGGATTTTCAATGCATCGACCTGATCGGCCGGCAATTCGGCCCGCAGGCACACGCCGTTGGCATCGAACTGTTCATCGAGTTTCCCGGCGCCGAAGGCGGGCAGGGTGGCGTGCAGGATGCCCAGGTCCTCGAAGCCGGCCAGCAGCTGCAGCCGGGCCATCGCCACCAGGGGCAGGCGGGGGGCGGTGCGCAGGCACTCGGCGGCAGCGCCACCGTAGGCGCGCACCAGTCCACCGGCGCCCAGCTTGATGCCGCCGAACCAGCGCGTCACCACCACCATCACACGGTCGAAACCCTGGCCATCGATTGCCGCCAGGATCGGTCGTCCGGCAGTTCCAGCGGGCTCGCCATCATCGCTGGAGCGGTAGTCCTGGCCGTACCGGTAGGCCCAGCAGTTGTGGGTCGCGTCGGCTGCTGCAACCTGCTGCAGGATCGCCATGGCCGCTGCGGCGCTGTCGATCGGCGCAGCATGGGCGATGAAACGACTGTGTTTGACTTCCAGCGTGTGGCTGACAGGCTGGGCGAGGGTATCGAGCATTCCCGTCATTCTACGGGGTCGCCGGAGGTCACGTTCTGCTTCAGTCGTCCAGCAACGGGCGCAGGTCGCGCGGCAGGCGGGCTTCCGGATACTGCTGCACGTAGCGCTCCAGGCTGGCGCGGGCCAGATCGCGCTGGCCGTCGTCGCGTCGCGCGCGGATCTTCTGCAGCCACTGCCGGCGCGGCAGTCGCGCGTCGGCGTCCACCTCGGCCTGCACGGCATCCGCGCTCAGGCCCGCGTCGCTGCCGCGGCGCATGATGCCCGGTGCGGAACGGCTGGGCGCCTCACGCTTCATCGAGGTGATCTCCACCCGATCCAGCGCCTGCGTCCGCTCGGCCTCGGCGGCATTGGCTGCCGGTGCCGCGGCCGTGCGTGCTTTCATTGCCCCGGACGCCGCTGGCGCGAATGCCGGTGCCGGTGCGGGTGCGGGTGCCGAGTAGGCGGCCGGTGCAGGTGGCGCTGGCGGTACTGCAGTCGGAGCGGGCGGGAGCGCCGCAAAGGAGGTGTCGGCGGCCGCATCCGCGGCCATGGACCGTGCAGCCTGGGCCGGCACTTCAGCGGTCTTGGCCGGCGCAGGCTTGTGCGCACGCGCGATGGCCGGTGCCGGGGCAGCGGAAACAGGGGCGGACTCGGGTGCTGCCGGAGCAGCGGCCGGTTCCACAACCGCCACTGCGCTGTCGGCTGAACCACTTCCAGCGGCCTGATCGGCAGCCGCGACGTCTTCTGCCGCAGCCGGTGCTGCGGCAACAGCAGTCTCGCCCGCCGGAACCGGTGGCGGTTCAGGACGCAGCTGCCAGGCGATGCCGATGGCGAACACCATCGAAGCGGCGATGCCGAACACCGCTGGCCAACGCGGGCCTGTGCGCTGCTTGCGCGGCGCCTCGGGAGAGGCAGCAACATCGGTACCCGGAGCGTCAACCGCGGCACGCGCCGCGGCCAGGATGGCGGCGTCCAGTGCGGCCGGTGGTGCCTGCTCGGCGCGAGGGCCGAGCAGCCGGGCCAGCTCGCGTTCTTCCGGCGTCAGCGGTTCGTCTCGGTTCATGCGTTCAATCCCGCACGCAGCTTGTCCATCGCATAGCGCAGCCGCGATTTCACGGTTTCCCGGCCTACGCCGGTGATCTGGCCGATCTCCTCCAGGCTCAGTTCCTGATCCAGCCGCAGTTGCAGCACTTCGCGCTGCTCGGGCGGCAATTGCTCCATCGCCAGCTGGATGCGGCGACGTTGTTCGAATTCGGAAAGCTCGGCTTCCGGGGTCTGCCCGTCCTCGATCGCGGCCAGGCGCAGATCGGCGTCGGCCGGCGCGGCAGGGCGATGGCGGGCGGCGCGCCAATGGTCGTTCAGGCGGTTGTGGGCGATGCGGAACAGCCAGGTGCTGAACGCTGCTTCGGGCTGCCACCCGGCACGGGCGCTGATCACCCGCTGCCAGACGTCCTGGAAGATCTCCTCGGCCAGCGCGTTGTCGCGCAGTTGGCGCAGCAGGAAACCGAACAGTCGCTTGCGATGGCGCGCATACAGGCTTTCGAACGCGTGCAGGTCGCCGCCGGCCCAGGCCAGCATCAAGGCTTCATCGGTTGGCAGTGCGCTGGCTTCCACGGCGTACAGGGTAAGGCCTGCAGGCGATGGCGCATAGCCGGTGGCAGGGGCGGGCAGGGCGAGGGTCATGGCTCGGAAGAGGCTGCGGACGGCAGGAAAAACGTACGGGCGCACGATTCGGGGTTTACGGGCTTCCATTGCCCCCCGGGTGGCGCGCTATGCTCGTCGGCTCAGGGGAGGCGACGCATCGACGGCGCCAAGAGATTGTCATTTGTCCACGCATGCTGAACCGGCGGAAGGGCCACAACACGAGGCCGTGCTGAGCACGGCGCTGGTGCGCGCGTTGCATGCGCTTTTGCCGGAAACGGCCTTGGTCCGCGTCGGCTGGGACGACCCGCAGCTCGGGCGTGGTCAGGGCGGGTGGCCGGCCGACGGGGCGGCAGGCGCGTTCACTGCGCCGGGCATCGGCGAGGGCTCCCATGGCTGGGAACATGACGGTGCACGCCTGCAGTTGTCGGTGGAAGGCGCCGTGCCTTCCGCAGCGTGGTGGGGGCTGGCCCGTCAGGCCATGGAACTGGCACTGCAGCGTGGCCGCCAGGCCGGGCAGATCAAGGCGCTGGAAGAAGCTGAACGGTTGCAGCAGGCGCTGTTCCAGATCGCCGATCTGGCCGGCGCCGATCTGGAAATGTCGGAGATGCTGCGTCACGTGCACGGCGTGCTCGGCACGCTGATGTATGCCGAGAACTGCTACATCGTTGAATACGATGATGTGCGTGACCAGATCCGCTTCCTGTACTTCGCCGACCAGGTCGACGATTTCGTCGCCGACCCGACGCAGAGTCATGACGCCGCCGAGATGCCGCGCAGCTTGACCGTCGCGCTGCTGCGCCATGGCAAGCCGCTCAGCGGACCCTCGCGCGAACTGCTGGCACGCGTGGTCGAGCAGGAGCACGACCCGCAGCGTGGCCCCGAAAGCCTGGACTGGCTGGGTGTGCCGATGCTGCGCGATGGCCGGGTATGCGGCGCGATCGTGGTGCAGAGCTATGAGCTGGCGGCCCGTTATGGCGAGGCCGAGCGGGCGTTGCTGGGCTTTGTCGCGCAGCACGTGCAGACTGCGATGGATCGGCGCCAGGCGCAGGTCCGGCTGGAGCAACAGGTGGAGCGGCGTACGCTGGAACTGCAGCGCGCCAACCACAGCCTGCAGGATGAAGTGGCGGAGCGCCGGCGCGCCGAGCAACTGCAGACCGCGCTGTACAACATTGCCGAAATGGCGATGTCGGCCGACAGCCTGGCCCAGTTCTACGGGCAGGTGCATGGCGTGGTCGGGCGCCTGCTCGATGCGCGCAACTTCTATATCGCGCTGGTGAACGGAAGCGGCAACGGCCTGGACTTCGTCTATTCGGTGGACGAGCACAATGCCAGCCGTGCACCTCGTCCGTTCAGTCGCGGCCTGACCGAATACGTGGTGCGCAACCGGCGGCCCCTACTGGCCTCACGCGCCCAGATCGATGCGCTGCTGGCCAGTGGCGAGGTGCGTGAATCCGGCGCGCGCTCGCATTGCTGGCTGGGTGTGCCGCTGCTGCGCGATGACGAGGTGGTCGGTGCGATCGTGGTGCAGAGTTACAGCGAGAACAGTACGTTCAGCGTGCACGATCAGCGGCTGTTGACGTTCGTTGCGCAGAACATCGGAACCGGGTTGGCGCGCCAGCGCGACCAGCAACGGCTGCGTTTGGCGCATGCCGAACTGGAAAAGCGCGTGGAGGAACGCACGCGTGAGCTGGCCGAGGTCAACGAGAAGTTGCTCGGCCAGATCGGCGAGCGCCTGCGGGCCGAGCAACGCCTGACCCATCAGGCCATGCATGATGCGCTGACCGGCCTGCCCAACCGGCTGCACCTGCTCGATCGCCTGCAGGATGCGCTGGCGCTGGCCAAGCGCGAGGGTGGGCCGGTGTTCGCCGTGCTGTTCCTCGACCTGGATCGCTTCAAGCTGGTCAACGACAGCATCGGCCACGCCGCGGGTGACCGCATGCTGGTGGAGGTGGCCAAGCGCATCGTATCGATGGCCGGTGCCGATGATGTGGTGGCACGGCTGGGCGGTGATGAATTCGCGGTACTGCTGCAATGCCCGCAGGGCCTGGCACAGGCACTGGATTTCGGCCAGCGCCTGCTGCTGGCACTGCAGGAGTCGATGTGGATCGCCGGCCGCGAACTGTTCCCGTCCGGCAGCCTGGGCATCGCGCTGTGGAATCCGCGCTACCGTACCGGCGAGGAGCTGCTGCGTGATGCGGACGCGGCGATGTACCGGGCCAAGGCGCAGGGCCATGACCGCTGCGCGATCTTCGACGAGGACATGCGTGAACAGGCCATGCGCAGCCTCGACCTGGAAGCCGATCTGCGCCGCGCGATCAACAACCGTGATTTCGTTCCGTTCTTCCAGCCGATCGTGCGCCTGTCCGATGGCGAAGTGGTGGGACATGAGGCATTGCTCCGCTGGCAGCACGAGCGTCGTGGCCTGCTGTTGCCCGGCGCGTTCCTGGAGCTGGGAGAGGAAAGCGGCCTGATCGAACAGGTCGACTGGCTGATCTACGAGCAGGTCATCGCGCGCCTGGCCGAAGGTGGGCAGAGCTATGTCTCGGTGAACGTTTCGCCGCGCCATTTCCGCTCGGCCGAGTTCAGCGACCGCCTGTTCGGCCTGCTCGACGCGTGTGGCGCCGATCCGCGCCGGCTGCGGCTGGAGATTACCGAGGTGGCGCTGCTGGACGATGCGCCGCACACGCTGCGCATCCTGCAGGGCCTGCGCGAGCGTGGCATCCAGGTGCAGCTGGACGACTTTGGTACCGGCTTCTCTGCGCTGTCCTACCTGCACCGATTCCCGATCAGTACATTGAAGATCGACCAGAGTTTCATCGCCGGCCTGCATGGGCCGGAAGTGCAGAGCACGCGCGCGCTGGTCGAAGGCGTGCTGTCACTGGCCCGCACCCTGGGCATCGAAACCATTGGCGAAGGCATCGAGACCGAGGCGCAGCGGCAGACACTGCGCGAACTCGGTTGCGACTATGGCCAGGGATACCTGCTGGGCCGTCCCGCACCGTGGGCACGGACGCTGGCGTGAGCCACCGCGACGGTTCGCTTCAGCGCAGAGCCGAGCGACGTTTCTCGTCGATCCACTTCGAGGCCTGGGCCGGCTGGTAGTTCTGCATCCACACCAGCATTTCCTCGATGTCCGAGCCGTACCAGAGGTCCTGGCGCTGGTCCGGATGCAGGAAACGCTCTTCCACCATGCGGTCGATCATGCCGATCAGCGGCGCGTAGAAACCTTCCACATCGAGGAACGCGCACGGCTTGTTGCCGATGCCCAGCTGGCGCCAGGTCAGCATCTCGAAGATCTCTTCCATGGTGCCGAAGCCACCGGGCAGGGCAACGAAGCCATCGGCGAGGTCGAACATGCGCGACTTGCGCTCATGCATCGAGCCGACGATCTCCAGTTCGGTCAGGCCGCGGTGGGCCACTTCCCAGTCGGCCAGCTGGCGCGGGATCACGCCGGTCACCTCGCCGCCAGCGGCGAGCACGGCGTTGGCCACGGTACCCATCAGGCCAACGTTGCCGCCGCCATACACCAGGCGCAGGCCATCGCGGGCAATGCGGTCGCCGAGTGCAATGGCGCGTTCGGTATAGGCCGGCTTGCTGCCAGCGTTGGAACCACAGTACACACAGATCGATTTCATGGATCTTCCTGTCTCTTGGCCGGAAACGAAAACGCCCCGTCGCCGACCGCAGGGCGGTCAGAGACGGGGTGTCAGTGGATTATGAGGCCTTGACAGGCCTTCTGTAGCGCCGAGCCGCGCCGCGTTTAACCGGCGGTGCCATTGCAAACCTCGCATCGCAATGCGCGCGGAGCCCTCCGTTCCGGGGGGATGGTTCCGGGGTCGGCTGCCCTTCGTTCAGCTCACGGCAAAGGCGTCAGCCAGGCAAGGCGATGCCGGTCGTCCTGACCATCACCCTTCGGGCCGTCGCCAGCGACGTTGGCAGCGGCTCCTGCCGCTGCCTCCGGTTCTACCGAAGCGATGGCTTACGCCGCCGCGGCCTGCTCGCGGCGCGGGCCTTCACGCAGGGCACGGCCCACCATGGCCACCAGCAGGTCCAGCTCCTGGCTGTCCATGCCGAAGTGCGGGGTGAAGCGCAGCGAGTTCTCACCACCGTGAATCACGTTGATGCCGTGCTGGCGCAGCCATTCCTCGGTGGAGTTGGCGCCATAACACTTGAACTGCGGGGCCAGCTCGCACGAGAACAGCAGCCCGGTGCCCTGCACCTTGGTGATCAGGCCGCCCAGCTCGCTCTTGAGCTGTTCCAGCTTGCGCACGGCCTCGGCACCGCGCTCGGCGATGTTGGCGCGTACTTGTGGGGTCAGCTGCGCCAGGGTGGCGCAGGCGACGTCCAGCGCACGCGGGTTGCTGGTCATGGTGTTGCCGTAGATGCCCTTGCGGTACAGCTGCGCAGCATGCTCGGTCACCGCCAGCACCGACAGCGGGTACTGCGCGGCGTTGAGCGCCTTGGAATAGGTCTCCATGTCCGGCGGGTCAAGGCCTTCAAAGCCCGGGTAATCGACCACCGACAGCACGCCATGCGCGCGCAGGCCGGCCTGGATCGAGTCGAGCAGCAGCAGGCTGCCATGCGCACGGGTCAGCTCACGGGCAACGGCATAGAACGACGGCGGCACCGAACGGCCCGGGTCGCCTTCGCCCATCACCGGCTCCAGGAATACGGCTTCGATGAACCATTGGTTGCGTGCAGCATCCTCGAACACCTTGTGCAGGCCGGCCTCGTCGTAAGGCGCCACGGTGATCACCGAGTCCTCGCCACGGTAGCTGGCCAGGTGCTGCATGTAGCTCTTGCGGCTGGAATCCGAATAGAGGGCAGGGCGGTCGGTACGGCCATGGAAGCTGCCCTTGACCACCACGCGCTTGATCGTAGCGCCGGCGTGACGTGCGCCAGGATCGGTCTGCAGCTTGGCGTTGACGTCGGCGATGCGCGCGGCCAGGCCGACGGCTTCGGAGCCGGAATTCAGGCACATGAAACGGGCGAACGGGCAGCCGCCACGGCGGTGGCCGATCTCGGCGCGCAGGGCGGTGATGAAGCGCTGCTGCGACAGGCTGGGGGTCATGATGTTGGCCATCACCTGTGGGCGCGCCATGGCCTCCAGCACGGCGTCCGGGGTATGCCCGAAGCCGAGCATGCCGTAGCCGCCGGCGTCGTACAGCACGGCGCCCTTCAGGGTGACCACCCATGGGCCGCGCGCGGCCAGCGCCACGTACGGGGTCACCGCGTCATCGGCATAGAAATTGACGAATCCGTCCTGCATCGCGTCGATCTGTGCCTGTTCGTCCTGCGCCAGCAGCGGCCCCAGGTCGGCCTGCACGCGCGCGAATTCCTCGGCGGCGGCGTCCACTGCGGCGATCAGCTGCGGGTGGTTGGCGGACAGGGCGGTCAGGGTGGCATCGTCCAGGCCGGTGGTGAGGCGGGTGCCGGGCTGGTTGCGCAGGGGGGCGAGGCGTTCGATGAAGCTCATTGCAGATCTCCTGAAACAATGGGTCGCACGGGCCATCAAAAGCAAAACGCGCGTCATCACGCGCGCTTGGGGCAGGCTCGTGCAGCGGACTTCCGGTTCGATGCTAGCACTTGTTTTTTTGCGCGATAACCCCGCAGAAACCTGCTGCATAGCAGCATTTTGCGCGACGTTCGCCGCGAAGTGCGCCGGCTCGCAGACGCTGGACGTACAATGCGCGCCATTGTCGACCTGTTGCCGCCCACCGCCTTGAAGAAGTCCGATTTCCACTACGACCTGCCGGCTGAACTGATCGCGCAGGCTCCCCTGGCCGAACGCTCCGCCAGCCGCCTGCTGCTGGTACCGCCGGCACCTGCCGCCTTCACCGACCTGCAGGTGCGTGACCTGCCGTCGCTGCTGCAGCCGGGCGACCTGCTGGTGTTCAACGACACCCGGGTGATCCCGGCGCGCCTGTTCGGGCAGAAGGCCAGCGGCGGCCGCGTGGAGATCCTGATCGAGCGCCTGCTCGGCGGTCAGCAGGCGCGTGCGCAGGTCGGCGCCAGCAAGTCGCCGAAGGCCGGCAGTCGCATCGCGCTGGATGCCGGTGGCGAAGCCGAGGTGCTGGGCCGCGATGGCGAGTTCTACGTGCTGCAGTTCCATGTGCCGGAGTCGCTGGAGCAGTGGCTGCTGCATGCCGGCCGCCTGCCGTTGCCGCCCTACATCCAGCGCGAGCCGGGCGTGGACGACCGCGAGCGGTACCAGACCGTGTTCGCGCGCGAGGTAGGCGCGGTGGCTGCACCGACCGCCGGCCTGCATTTCGACGAGCCGCTGCTGGCGGCGCTGAAGGACAAGGGCGTGGAGTTCGGCCACGTCACCCTGCATGTGGGTGCGGGCACCTTCCAGCCGGTGCGCGCCGATGACCTGAAGGACCACGTGATGCACCGCGAGTGGCTGAACGTCGGCGCCGAACTGGTGCGGCAGGTGCGGCGCACGCGCGGCGGCGGCGGCCGGGTGATCGGCGTCGGCACCACCGTGGTGCGCGCGCTGGAAAGCGCGATGCGCGATGGCGAGCTGCTGCCGTTCGCCGGCGAGACCCAGATCTTCATCACGCCGGGCTACCGCATCCGCAGCGTCGACGCGATGGTGACCAATTTCCACCTGCCGGAAAGCACGCTGCTGATGATGATCTCGGCGTTTGCAGGCAAGGACCGCGTGTTCGAGGCCTACCGGCACGCGATCGAGCAGCGCTACCGCTTCTTCAGCTACGGCGACGCGATGCTGCTGTTCCCGCAGGAAACGTGACGGTAGCGCCGGGCCATGCCCGGCGGGGACGCAGATGTAACGGCCGCCGGGCATGGCCCGGCGCTACCGGAGCAGGGACGGCGGTTTTGGGAGACAATAGGCGACTATTTGCCTGAACGACCGCTCCATGTCCCGACTGCAGTTCCAGCTCCAGACCCGCGATGGCCGTGCCCGCCGTGGCCGCCTGACCTTCCCGCGTGGCACGGTGGAAACGCCGGCCTTCATGCCGGTGGGGACCTATGGCTCGGTCAAGGGCATCCTGCCGGACCAGGTGCGGGCGCTGGGCGCCGAGATCATCCTCGGCAACACCTTCCACCTGTACCTGCGCCCCGGCCTGGACATCATCGCCGACCACGGCGGGCTGCACGGCTTCTGCCGCTGGGATGGCCCGATCCTGACCGACTCCGGTGGTTTCCAGGTGTTCTCGCTGGCCCATCGACGCAAGATCACCGAGCAGGGCGTGACCTTTGCCTCGCCCACCGACGGCGCCCGGGTGTTCCTCGGTCCCGAGGAAAGCATGAAGATCCAGAAGGTGCTCGATTCGGACATCGTGATGATCTTCGACGAGTGCACCCCGTACCCGGCCACCGAAGACGTTGCCCGCCGTTCCATGGAGCTGAGCCTGCGCTGGGCCCAGCGCAGCCGCAACGCGCATGACGAGCTGGGCAACGACGCGGCCTTGTTCGGCATCGTCCAGGGGGGCGTGCACACCGACCTGCGCAGCCGCTCGGCCGACGCCCTGCAGGCGATCGGCTTCGACGGCTACGCCATCGGCGGCCTGGCCGTGGGCGAGCCGGAGCACGAGCGCAACGCCATGCTCGACCACCTGGATCCGGAGCTGCCGGGCGACCGCCCGCGTTACCTGATGGGCGTGGGCCGGCCGGAGGACCTGGTCGAGGGCGTGGCACGCGGTGTGGACATGTTCGACTGCGTGATGCCGACCCGTAATGCGCGCAACGGCCACTATTTCACCTCGTTCGGCACCGTTCGCATCCGCAATTCCCAGTACGCGCGGGACATGGACCCGATCGAGCCGGGCTGCGGCTGCGTGGCCTGCACCGGCGGTTACACCCGGTCCTACCTGCGCCACCTGGACCGCTGCAACGAGATGCTGGCGCCGATGCTGGGCACCCTGCACAACCTTTTCTATTACGAAAAGCTCATGGCCGACATCCGTGCCGCGATTGAGGCGGGAACCTTCCTGGCCTTCCGCGAGTCCTTCTACGCGGCACGCGGAGCGGTGGCCCCGCCGCTGTAACCCCGACGCCCCCTGCCGAACGGCCCAAGGACGAACGCCCGGGGCCGTGGCATACTTCAAGGCTGACCCAGATCCGCGGTCGACACCCCCGCCCCTCAAGGGACGGGAGCGCCGCCCAACCAAAGGACCAACGATGAACCTGCTTGCTTTCCTGATTCCCGCCGCCCACGCCCAGGCCGCCGGCGGCCAACCGCAGGGCATGGGCCTGACCACGCTGCTGTTCCCGATCATCCTGATCGCCATCATGTACTTCCTGATGATCCGCCCGCAGATGAAGCGGCAGAAGGAGCACAAGGCCATGCTGGAGAAGATCAAGCGCGGCGATGAAGTGCTGACCAACGGCGGCATCGCCGGCAAGGTCACCGACATCGGCGACCACTTCATCACCGTCGAAGTGGCCGACAACGTGCGCATCCGCGTGCAGAAGGGCGCTGTCGGCAGCGTGCTGCCGACCGGCACCCTGGATTCGGCCAAGTAAGCCACTCCCTTTCCGAAGCACAACCGCGGCGCCGGGGATGGCGCCGCGCGGGACCCAAGCAATGCTCGAATTTCCACGCTGGAAGTACGTCGTCATCCTGATCGTACTGGCGCTCAGCGCGCTGTACGCGCTGCCCAACATCTACCAGAAGGACCCGGCCATCCAGATCACCGCCAACCGTGGCGGGCAGATCGACGATGCGCTGCGCGACCGTGTGCTGGCCGACCTGAAAAAGGCCGGCATCGCCACCATCGGTGCCGAAAAGGAAGGGGAAAGCCTGATCGTCCGCCTGTCGGACCTGAAGTCGCAGTCCGCTGCCAGCGACGTCCTGCGTGACACCGTCGGCGAGAAGTACACCGTGGCGCTGAACCTGGCTTCGACCGTGCCGGACTGGCTGGCCAACCTCGGCGGTCGCCCGATGGTGCTGGGCCTGGACCTGCAGGGCGGCGTGCATTTCGTGCTGCAGGTCGACCAGAAGGCTGCCCTCGACAAGCGCCTGGATGCCTATACCGAAGACGTGCGCAGCACCCTGCGTGACGCGCGCATCGCCTACCAGTCTGTGGAACGCCGCGCCGATAACAGCATCGTGGCCAACCTGAGCCCATCCGCCGGCGATGACGCCGCGCAGCGCGCCCGCGCCGCGCTGGTGAAGGCGCAGCCGACCCTCGGCTACGACGTCAGCGGCAACCGCATCACGGTGACCGTGCCCGATACCGAGATCGCGCAGATCTCCAATGGTGCCATCGAGCAGAACATCAACACCCTGCGCAACCGCGTGAACCAGCTCGGCGTGGCCGAGCCGATCATCCAGCGCCAGGGTGCCGACCGCGTGGTCGTGCAGCTGCCCGGCGTGCAGGACACCGCCGAAGCCAAGCGCATGATCGGTGCCACCGCCACCCTGGAATACCGTGCGGTGGTTGAAGGCAATGCGCAGGACGCCATCAACTCCGGCCGCATTCCGCCGGAAGCGAAGGTCTACCAGCAGCGCGACGGCCGTGGCCCGATCCTGCTGAACAAGCGCGTGATCGTCACCGGTGACCAGATGGTTGGTGCGCAGGCGGTGACCGATTCGAACAGCGGCTCGCCGGCGGTCAGCGTGACGCTGAACAACGTCGGTGGCCAGCGCATGTTCGACTTCACCAGCGCCAACGTGAACAAGCCGATGGCGGTGGTCTACACCGAGCGCGTGCCGACCGTGACCGTCGTCGACGGCCAGGAAGTGCGTGGCTTCAAGGTCAACGAGGAAGTGATCTCGGTGGCCAACATCAACGGCGTGTTCGGCAAGAACTTCCAGACCACCGGCCTGCAGAAGAAGGAAGCCGAAGACCTGGCCAAGCTGCTGAAGTCGGGTTCGCTGGCTGCGCCGATGGACTTCGTCGAGGAGCGCGTGGTCGGCCCGAGCCTCGGCGCCGAGAACGTCAAGAACGGCATGCGCGCGGTGGTGTTCGCGTTCCTGTTCACCTTGGTGTTCTTCAGCGTGTACTACCGCATGTTCGGTGTGATCACCTCGGCAGCGATGCTGTTCAACCTGCTGATCGTCGTGGCGGTGATGTCGCTGTTCGGTGCCACCATGACCCTTCCGGGCTTTGCCGGCCTGGCGTTGTCGGTTGGCCTGTCGGTGGACGCCAACGTGCTGATCAACGAGCGTATCCGTGAAGAGCTGCGAGCCGGTGTGCCGGGCAAGACGGCGATCGTGACCGGTTACGAGCGTGCCTCGGGCACCATCCTCGACGCCAACCTGACCGGCCTGATCGTCGGCGTGGCGCTGTTTGCATTCGGTACCGGTCCGCTGAAGGGCTTCGCGCTGACCATGATCATCGGTATTTTCGCCTCCATGTTCACCGCGATCACCGTGTCGCGTGCGCTGGCGACGCTGATCTACGGCCGTCGCAAGAAGCTCCAGAACGTGGCCATCTGACGGGACGACACGCACAATGAAACTGTTTCCGCTGCACATCCTCCCGAACGACACCAAGATCGACTTCATGCGCTGGCGCCATGTCGCCATGGCAGTCACCATCGTGGTGTTCCTGGCCTCGGTCGCCATCATCGGCATCAAGGGCTTCAACTACGCGCTGGACTTCACCGGCGGCACCCTGATCGAAGCCCGCTTCGACAAGGCGGTGGATGTTGAGCAGGTCCGCACCAAGCTCGAGCAGAGTGGCTTCGAAGGCGCCCAGGTGCAGAGCGTCGGTGGCAACACCGACCTGCTGATCCGCCTGGCCCCGCACGGCGAGCATGCTCCGGGTACCGGCGACGCCGCCCACGAGGACAAGGCCACGGCCGCTGCCGTGGTGAAGGCGTTGTCCACTGCCGACAATCAGGCCACCGTGCTCCGCAACGAGTTCGTGGGCCCGCAGATCGGCAAGGACCTGGCGATGAATGGCTTGTATGCCACCATCTTCATGCTGGCCGGCTTCCTGATCTACATCGCGGTGCGCTTCGAGTGGAAGTTCGCGGTCACCGCCAGCATCGTGGCGATGTTCGACCTGATCGTGACGGTCGCTTACGTGTCCCTGCTGGGCCGTGAGTTCGACCTGACCGTGCTGGCCGGCCTGCTGTCGGTGATGGGCTTTGCGATCAACGACATCATCGTGGTCTTCGACCGCGTCCGTGAGAACTTCCGCAGCCTGCGCGTGGATTCGATGGAAGTGCTGAACCGTTCGATCAACCAGACGCTGTCGCGTACGGTGATCACTGCGGTGATGTTCTTCCTGTCCGCGCTTGCCCTGTACCTGTACGGCGGCAGCTCGATGGAAGGCCTGGCCGAGACGCATATGATCGGTGCGGTGATCGTGGTGCTGTCCTCGATCCTGGTGGCAGTGCCGATGCTGACGATCGGTGTCCTGCGCGTGAGCAAGCAGGACCTGCTGCCGAAGGCGAAGGACGTCGAGGCCCTGGCCCGTCGCCCGTAAGCGTTCGCGCTGCACGCAACCCACAGAGAACCCCGCGCAAGCGGGGTTTTTTGTGTTGCAGGGCTTGCAGCCCTGCACCCACGGTAGTGCCGGCCGCTGGCCAGCAACAGCAACAGCAACAGCAACAGCAACAGCGTGCCTTCCGGGTGGGCGGGGCGGTGTCGGAGTGCGGGGACGCTGCAAGTACGTCCCTGTAAGCTTGGCAGCCGCATCCATGCGGCTGACACCCCGCACTCCGACACCGACCCACCTTCGACGGGTTCACGCGGCTGTCGGTAGGTGTCGACCTTGGTCGACACATCTGTTGAAGCCGGGGTCAGATCCGTTTTCCGCAGGAAAACGGA
>NZ_KV791416.1:0-10228 GCF_001807895.1 Stenotrophomonas sp. HMSC10F07 | reverse complement strand
ATCCGTTTTCCGCAGGAAAACGGATCTGACCCCAAGAGCTGTTCCGACAGATCGCGGAAGACTGTCAAAGGCGGGGTGGGTCCGGTTGCGGGGGTGTCCGCGGCATGGATGCCGCGGCCAAGCCCCCAAGGATGGGTTAACGGCGTCCCCCGCAACCGGATCCACCCCGCCATCCCTCAGGAAACCCGCTTTTGCTCTGGTTCTGGCTTCCAGCGGGTGCAGGGTGCAACCCTGCAAAACAAACACCACCCTACGCCAGCGTCGGTTGTGCAATCTTCCCCCGCGCACTACGATCCTGCGGTTCGCGCGCGTGCGCGCCCTTACTCCTGCTGAGCGCCCCGCGCGCCGCATCTGCCAACCCGAGGTATCCATGGTCATCAAACCGCGCGTCCGCGGCTTCATCTGCGTCACCACCCACCCGACCGGCTGCGAGGCCGCGGTCAAGCAGCAGATCGACTACATCCGTGCGCGCCCGCCGATCCAGAACGGTCCCAAGCGTGTGCTGGTGATCGGCGCGTCCACCGGCTACGGCCTGGCTGCGCGCATCACCGCTGCCTTCGGCAGTGGTGCTGCCACCCTCGGCATCTTCTTCGAACGCCCGGGCAGCGAGACCAAGCCGGGTACCGCGGGCTGGTACAACTCGGCCGCGTTCCACAAGTACGCCGACGAAGCCGGCCTGTACGCCAAGAGCATCAATGGCGATGCCTTCTCCGATGAAGTGAAGGCGAAGACCATCGAAATGATCAAGGCCGATCTGGGCCAGGTCGACCAGGTTGTCTACAGCCTGGCAGCGCCGCGCCGCAAGCACCCGAAGACCGGCGAGATCATCAGCTCCACGTTGAAGCCCATCGGCGAGCCGATCACCCTGCGCGGGCTGGATACCGACAAGGAAGTGATCACCGAGACCACCCTGCAGCCGGCCACCCCGGAAGAAATCGCCGGCACCGTCGCGGTGATGGGCGGCGAGGACTGGCAGATGTGGATCGATGCGCTGGCCGATGCCGGCGTGCTGGCCAATGGTTGTACCACCACGGCCTTCACCTACGTGGGCGAAGAGATCACCCAGGCGATCTACTGGAATGGCTCGATCGGCGCGGCCAAGAAGGACCTGGACACCAAGGTGCTGGGCCTGCGCGAAAAGCTGACGAAAATCGGCGGCGACGCACGCGTGTCGGTGCTGAAGGCCGTCGTGACCCAGGCCAGCTCGGCCATTCCAACCATGCCGCTGTACCTGTCGCTGCTGTTCAAGGTGATGAAGGAAAAGGGCACCCACGAAGGCTGCATCGAGCAGCTCGACGTGCTGTACGACATCCTTTACGGCGGCAAGTCCGATGGCGTGGCGGTCGATCGCCTGCGCCACGACCTGGTCGATGGCGACGGCCACACCGTCGCGCTGGTCGATGAGGAAGGCCGCCTGCGTGCGGACTACAAGGAAATGGCCGCAGACGTGCAGGGCAAGGTGGTCGCGCTGTGGCCACAGGTGACCAACGAGAACCTGTACGAAATCAGCGACCTGGCCGGTTACAAGGCCGACTTCCTGCGTCTGTTCGGTTTTGGCGTGGAGGGCGTCGACTACGAGGCCGACGTCAACCCGGACGTGAAGATCGGCAACCTGGTCGACATGACCTGATCAGGCAGAAGGCCGGCGAAAGCCGGCCTTCTGGTTTGTGTAGAGCCGAGCCATGCTCGGCTGCTCTTCGCTTGGGTCCCGCAGCCGAGCATGGCTCGGCTCTACAGAGAGGCGTTACCCGAATTCGAACCCCATCTCCGGCAACGCCGGGCCGACAAAGTCGCCCTGCACGTAATCCACGCCGGCACTGAACAGCAGCGTCATCGAGTTGGCATCGCTGACGAATTCGGCGATGGTGCGGATGCCCGCTTCCTGAGCACGCGCAGTGATCTGGCTGATGCGGTCGATGTTCTCGCGGGTGGCAGCCAGGTCGCTGGTGAAGCCCCGGTCCAGCTTGAGGAACTGCGGCTGGAAGTGGGCCAGCAGCTGGAACGAGTCCAGCCCGGAACCGAACTGCTCCAGGCCGATGCGGCAGCCCAGTGGCGCCACTTCGGCAAGGAATTGCTGTGCACTGCGCAGGTGGGTGAACACCTTCGCTTCCGGTGCATGCAGCCACAGCCGTTCGCCGGGCACGCCCTGTGCCTGCAGTTCGCGGTGCAGGGTGGCGATCATCTGTGGGTCATCGAACGATTCCGGCGTGACCTTCACCAGCACCTGGGTGGCATGACCCGCACGTGCGCGTTCACCCAGCACCGCGATCGCCTGCGAGACCACCCAGCGGTTGATGTCGGCCAGCAGGCCGTGTTCCTCGGCGATGCCCAGGAACGCGGTCGGGCTCAGCAGCTCGCCATTGTTTTCCAGGCGCAGATAGGCTTCGTACAGCTCCAGTGGTTCGCCCTGCAGGTTCAGCACCGGCTGGTAGTGAAGCTGGAAACCGTCGCCGGCCAGCGCCTCGCGGATGCGCGCCACCCAGCGCTGCACACGTTCTTCCTCGACGCGGTCGGCCGCAGCCGGGTCGAAGATGCGGCAGGTGTTACCCAGCTCGGCTGCAGCCTGGGTGCATTCGCTGGCGCGCGCCAGCACCTGGCCGATGCTGGCGATCTTCTCACCGACCTGTACGCCACCGATGCTGACCGTCACCGTGGCCGAGCGTGCGCCGATGCTGAAGACGTGCGCGGCGTAGGCTTCTCGGATGCGCTCGGCCAGCGCCACGGTCTGTGCGTAGGGTCCGGCCTGCAGCACGGCGAAATTGTGTTCGCCGAAACGGGCCAGTTGCGCGTCCTCGCCAACCACTTCGGCCAGCAGGGCGGCGAGGGCGCCGATCAGGGTATCGGCCGAGGCCAGGCCGATATCCGGCAGCAGGCGCGCGTAGTGGTCCGGCTCGATCAGCAGCAGGCCGAATTGGCCCTCGCTGCGCCCGGCCTGGGCCACCGCGCTTTCCAGCTGCAGCATGAAGGTCGGGCGATTGAGCAGGCCGGTGACCTGGTCGCGCTGGCGCAGGTCCTCGACCTCGCGTGCCAGCTCGGGGTCGAACTCCATGCGGCGGCGGAGCACCACCTGCAGGCAGGACTCGCCTTCGTAGGTGGCCGCCGCAAATTCCATCGTCGCCGGGAACGCACTGCCGTCCTGGTGGCGCGCGTCGAGCTGGTACTGCGGCGGCGGCGCCTCGCCACGGCTGAGGCCCTTCAGCAGCTGCTTGAAGCCCTCCACGTGTTGGGCAGCGACCATGTCCAGCAGCGAAATGCCTTCGATGTCGTCGAATTGCTCGTAGCCGAACATCTCCAGATAAGCGTCGTTGGCGCGGATGTGCATGCCTTCATGCACGTAGGCGATGGGGTCGCGCGAGGAGGCGATCAGCGCGTCGCAGCGGCGCTCGGTCTCGCGCATCTGCGCCTCGATGCGGCGCAGGCCGCGGCGTGCCTGCAGGTCGACCCACTGGTCGCGGACCACGGCGAGCAGGTGCTCGGGGCGCTGGCGCAGGGCGAGGGCACGGATGCCATGGCTGCTGGCCTGCACCAGTTCGTCCTCGTCGATGCGCTCGGCCAGCAGCACCAGCGGGATGTCCTTGCCGCTGGCAGCGATGTGCTGGGCTGCCAGCTGCAGCGGAATGCCCTGCGACGGCGAGGCCAGCACCAGGTCGATGGCCTGGCTGGTCAGCACCTGGGCCAGCTCGGCCGCATCCTGCGGGCGCCACGGGCGTACCGCGATGCCGCTGTTGCGCAGGGTGCTGACGATGGCTTCGGCATTCTCGCCGCTGTCATCGACGATCAGCAGGCGGATGGTGATGTCGTTCGCGTTCTGCATGCACTGCTCCCCAATCTGCGAATCTAGATACACGATGCGCGGCGAACCGTCCATGCGCGTACCCCTTGCGCGCATGGAACGGCGAAGTGGTTCACACCACGCCGCCCGCTGCGTGGCCGCTGGCCCAGGCCCATTGGAAGTTGTAGCCGCCCAGCCAGCCGGTCACGTCCAGCACCTCGCCAACGAAGTGCAGGCCGGGGACGCGCTTGGATTCCATCGTTGAGGATGACACTTCGGCGGTGTCCACGCCGCCCAGGGTGACCTCGGCGGTGCGGTAGCCTTCGGTGCCGCTGGCCACCAGCGGGAATGCGCCCAGCAGCTGCGCAGCCTGGCGCAGCACCGGCTCGTCCAGCTGGCGCACGGGGCGGTCGGGCAGCCAGTGCTCGCACAGGCGCTGCGCCAGCCGCTTCGGCAGTACCTCGCCCAGCACCGTGCGCAGCTCGGCGGCGGGGCGGTCGCGCTTCATCTGGCGCAGCCACTCGCCCGCATCCTGGCCCGGCAACAGGTCCAGCTCCAGCGCATCGCCGGGCCGCCAGAACGAAGAGATCTGCAGGATGGCCGGACCGCTCACGCCACGGTGGGTCAGCAGCATGAAGTTCTGGAAGCTCTTGCCGTTGCAGCGCGCCTCGATCGGTAGCGCCACGCCGCTGAGGTCGGCCAACCGTTCCTGGTGCTTGCCGCTGAGGGTCAGCGGCACCAGCCCGGCGCGGGTCGGCAGCACCTGGTGGCCGAACTGGCGGGCCACTTCATAGCCAAAGCCGCTGGCCCCCATGCTGGGAATCGACAGGCCGCCGGTGGCAACCACCAGCGAGGCGCAATGGAACAGCCCGTGCGTGGTGTGCACGCGGAAACCATCGCTGCCATGCTCGATGCGCTGCACGCTGCAGTCGGTACGGATCTGCACGCCGGCCGCCTGGCATTCGTCCACCAGCATTTTCACGATCTGCTTGGAGGAGACATCGCAGAACAGCTGCCCCAGTTCCTTTTCGTGATAAGCGATGCCGTGCTTGTGCACCAACTCGATGAAGTGCCAGGGCGTGTAGCGGGCCAGCGCCGACTTGCAGAAGTGCGGGTTGGCCGACAGGAAGTTGGCCGGGGTGGTGCCGGTGTTGGTGAAGTTGCAGCGGCCACCGCCGGACATCAGGATCTTCTTGCCGACCTTGTTGGCATGGTCGATTACCTGCACCTGGCGGCCGCGCTGGCCAGCCGTGATCGCGGTCATGAGCCCGGCTGCGCCGGCGCCGATGACCACCACGTCACAACGGATCGTGCTCATGCCTTGGCGCGCTTGCGCCAGGTCGGGATCACGTCGAGCTGCATCTGATCGTTGAGCAGCTGCACTTCACCGTCCTGGATCAGCACGCTCCAGCGCATCGCGCGCTGGATCTGCTGGCCCCACAGTTCTACGAAGGCACCGTCGAGGTCGACCACCGAGAGGTTGTCGAAGCGCGCCAGGCCCTTGCCCTGCTTGCCCCACCAGATCTCCGAGGCGTTGCCGCCATAGTTGACCACCTGCACCTGGCGGCTGCGGTTGCTGGCCTTGCGGATGCGCGATTCGTCCGGATGGCCCAGGTCGATCCACTGCAGGATGTCGCCGGTGTAGTCGTGTTCCCACAGATCGGGCTCGTCATCGGTGCTCAGGCCGCGGCCGAACTCCAGGCGGTCGCCGGCGTTCAGCGCGAAGGCGAGCAGGCGCACCATCAGGCGCTCGTCGGTCTCGGACGGATGCTGGGCCAGGGTCAGGTTGTGGGTCGCGTAGTAGCCGCGATCCATGTCGCTGATCTGCAGTTCGGCCTTGCGGATGGTGGCGGTAAGAGCCATGGGGGGTCCGTGGACTAAAGACGACAATGATAGAGGTTTGCTCCGGGGGTGTCCGTGGCTGGGCTGTCTGCATGCCGTCAACGGTGGCACTCTTGAGGTCTTTCCTGTGGCCGGAGTGGACGCCATGAGCCTGCCCAGCCGGTTGCAGCTGCCGCCCGGCCCCTGGGCCACCCTGCTGGATGGCCTGTGTGCACGTTTCCCGCGCATCGCGCCCGCGCAATGGCAGGATCGCTTCGCGCGTGGCCGTGTGCTGGATGCGCAGGGCAGGGCGCTCACTGCGGACATGCCCTGGCAGGTCGGGCGGGAGATCCAGTACTTCCGCGAGGTGGCCGACGAACCGGTGATTCCCTTTGTCGAGACCATCGTCCATCTGGATGCGCACCTGCTGGTGGCCGACAAGCCGCATTTCCTGCCGGTGACACCTGCGGGTGGGCATGTGCGCGAGACGCTGCTGGCGCGTCTGGTCGCCCGCACCGGCAATGCCGATCTGGTACCGCTGCACCGGCTGGATCGGCTGACGGCCGGGCTGGTGCTGTTCTCGACCCAGCGAGCGTCGCGCGATGCTTACCAGCGCCTGTTCCGTGAGCGGCGCATCGAGAAGACCTATGAGGCCCTGGCGCCGGCGCTGCCGGGGCTGGCGTTTCCGTTGCAGCGGGACAGCCGGTTGGTGCCGGGCGAGCCGTTCTTCCGCATGTCCGAAGTGCCCGGTGAGCCCAATGCGCGCAGCCGGATCGAGCTGATCGAGGCCGAAGGGCCGATCTGGCGCTACCGGCTGCTGCCGGAGACCGGCCGCAAGCATCAACTGCGCGTGCACATGGCCATGCTGGGGGCGCCGATCATGGGTGACGACCTGTACCCGCAGCTTCGGCAACGTCCGCCGAACGTCGCCGAGGCGCCGCTGCAGCTGCTGGCGCGGGCCCTGGCCTTCGACGACCCATTGAGCGGCGAACGACGGGCATTCAGCAGCGGCCGCAGCCTGAGCCTTCCGGCTTAGCGCGGCCAGGCGCTCAGCGGGCCGGGCGTCGCGCCAGCCAGCGGTCCAGCTCGGCGGCGAACAGCTGCCGGTCGCGGGGACCCAGGGGCGGCGGTCCGCCGGTCTGGACCCCGGCGCCGCGCAGTTCCTCCATGAAATTGCGCATCGACAGCCGCTCGGCCATGTTGTTCGGGGTGTACAGCTGGCCGCGCGGGTTCAGCGCCACGGCCCTCTTCTCCAGCACCAGCGCAGCCAGCGGGATGTCCTGGGTGACGACCAGGTCTGCGGCGGCGACCCGCTCGACGATGGCGCTGTCGGCCACGTCCAGGCCCTGCGGTACCTGGATCGAGCGCAGCCAGCGCGACGGCGGGGTGCGGATCCACTGGTTGGCGACCAGGGTCAGCTCGATCCCGACCCGTTCGGCGGCCCGGAACAGGATGTCGCGAATGACAGTGGGGCAGGCGTCCGCGTCCACCCAGATGCGGGGAGACGCGTGTTCAGCGGGGATTTCAGCTTCAGTCATTTACCCAGTGTAGGGTAGGAAAAACCTGAATGGGGGCTCGGGGTTAGCCGCGATTGGCTGCCAACCCTTGTCACGCCTAGCGGGTGACGTGTTCCCATGAACGTCGGGACTATCGCTTTTTGCAGAAAACACGCGTATCGTGCGACCCACTGTGTTTGCTAGGGTCACCGTGAATCGTGGCCTGGTGCAGTTGATCTCACGATCCGCTCATCGATCCGCTTTACCAACGCCTGCAACTCAGTCTCGGCCCCGATACCCGGTGGCTGCGATTTTTTTCAACATGTGTTTCAGGAGTTAGTAAAATGTCTGAACGTCAGACCGGCACCGTCAAGTGGTTCAACGACGCCAAGGGCTTCGGCTTCATCACCCCGGAAAGCGGCCCGGACCTGTTCGTGCACTTCCGCGCGATCCAGGGCACCGGCTTCAAGACCCTGCAGGAAGGCCAGAAGGTTACCTTCATCGCCGTCCAGGGTCAGAAGGGTATGCAGGCTGACCAGGTGCAGGCGGTCTAATCCGTCTGCTACCGTTGGGTAGCCAGAACGCCGGAGGCGAGAGCTTCCGGCGTTTTTTATTGCCCGCTGTTTTTTGTAGAGTCGAGCCACGCCGACTGTTCTCAAGGACAGTGGAGCAGGGCTCGACTCTACAAAGGGCATGCAGCCGGCGCGGTAGGATGGCGGCCTTCCCAAGGATCGTCCCCATGCGCATCGTTCATCACCTGGAAAACTCCCGTTCCCTGCGCGTGCTGTGGATGCTGGAGGAGTTGGGGCTGGACTACGAACTGCGCCGCTATCCGCGCGATCCGAAGACGCTGTTGGCGCTGCCGGAACTGCGCAACGTGCATCCGCTCGGCAAGTCGCCGGTGCTGCAGGATGGCGAGCTGGTACTGGCCGAGTCCGGGGCGATCCTCGACTATCTGGCTGACCGTTACGACACGCAGCGCCAGCTGTCGCCGTCACCGATGCCGGCCGACGGCACCGAACGCATCGCGTACCGCTACTGGCTGCACTATGCCGAAGGCTCGGCGATGCCGCCGCTGCTGCTGACCCTGGTGATGGGCCGCATCCGTAATGCGCCCATGCCATTCTTCGCACGCCCGATTGCACGCAGCATTGCCGACAAGGCCGAGCGGGGCTTCGTTGGGCCGCAGCGGCGCCTGCACCTGGACTGGATGGAGCGCCGCCTGGCCGAAAGCCCATGGTTTGCCGGCGAGCGCTTCAGTGCGGCCGACATCCAGATGAGCTTCCCGATCCAGGCTGCTGCCGCGCGCGGTGGCGGTCTCGACGGCAAGCCGGCACTGCGTGGCTTCCTCAAGCGCATCAGCGAGCGGCCTGCTTACCAGCGCGCCGAGGCCCACGGTGGCCATCTGCAGGCGCTCAGCGGCAATTGAGGCCGGCGGCGGTCGCCCCCACCTCCAGAGTCATGGATACCGACAGCCCCCGTTTCGACAACCGCCTGCTGCATGCCCTGCCGGGTGACCCCGAATCCGGCCCGCGTCGCCGTGAAGTGCTGGGCGCGGCCTGGTCGCCGGTGATGCCGACGCCGGTGGTGGCGCCCACGTTGCTGGCGTGGTCGCCTGAGGTTGCCACGATGCTCGGCTTCGATGCTGCCGAGATCCAGAGCGAAGGCTTCGCCGATGTATTCGGCGGCAACGCGCTGTACGCCGGCATGCAACCATGGGCCGCCAATTACGGTGGCCATCAGTTCGGTCACTGGGCCGGCCAGCTCGGCGATGGGCGTGCGATCTCACTGGGCGAGCTGGTGGCACCCGATGGCCGCCACTGGGAGCTGCAGCTGAAGGGGGCCGGGCCGACGCCTTACTCGCGCGGTGCCGATGGACGGGCAGTGCTGCGCTCGTCGATCCGCGAGTTCCTGTGCAGCGAAGCGATGCACCACCTGGGCGTGCCGACCACGCGCGCGTTGTCGCTGGTCGGTACCGGCGAGGAGGTGGTGCGCGACATGTTCTATGACGGCCACCCGCGTGCCGAGCCTGGTGCCATCGTGTGCCGGGTCTCGCCGTCGTTCCTGCGTTTCGGTTCGTTCGAGCTGCCGGCCTCTCGAGGCGAGACTGCCTTGCTGCAACAGCTGGTGGACACCTGCATCGCCCGTGATTTCCCCGGGCTGGGGGGGCAGGGCGAGGCACGGTACGGCGACTGGTTCGCGCAGATCGCGGTGCGCACCGCCGAGATGATCGCGCACTGGATGCGTGTCGGCTTCGTACATGGCGTGATGAACACCGACAACCTGTCCGTGCTCGGTCTCACACTGGATTACGGCCCCTATGGCTGGGTCGAGGATTTCGATCCGGACTGGACGCCGAACACCACCGACGCCCAGGGGCGCCGCTACCGCTTCGGCACCCAGCCGCAGGTGGCGTACTGGAACCTGAGCCGATTGGCCCAGGCGCTGTCGCCGCTGTTCGCCGATGTCGCACCGCTGCAGGCGGGCCTGGCGGCCTTCCAGTCCACCTTCGTGGCCTGCACGCGTCGCGATGCCGCGGCAAAGCTGGGGCTGGCCGCGGCCGACGATGACGACCTGCAGCTCTACCAGCGCTGGCAGCAGCTGATGCAGGAGGGTGCCATGGACATGACCCTGGCCTGGCGCGCACTGATGCGCATCGACCCGTCGGCAGCGGACGCTACGGTTCTGGACGCGGTGTACTACGACGAGGCGCGGCGACAGGCAGTGCAGGCACCGTTGCAGCACTGGCTGCAGGACTACGCGGAGCGCCTGCGCAGCGATCCGCTGCCGGCCAGCGAACGCGTGGCGAAGATGACGG
The DNA here is from genome assembly GCF_001807895.1 of Stenotrophomonas sp. HMSC10F07. NCBI lineage: Bacteria > Pseudomonadati > Pseudomonadota > Gammaproteobacteria > Lysobacterales > Lysobacteraceae > Stenotrophomonas > Stenotrophomonas sp. HMSC10F07. The sequence goes on along the minus strand of NZ_KV791416.1, from coordinate 321 downwards.
CGGCCAACCCGCTGTACGTGCTGCGCAACTGGTTGGCGCAGGAAGCGATCGACCGCGCAGAGCAGGGTGACCTCGGCGGTGTGCATGCGCTGCAGGACGTGCTGCGCGACCCATACACCGAACGCCCGGGGCTTGAACACTTCGCCGGCAAGCGCCCGGCGTGGGCCGACAACCGCGCCGGCTGCTCGATGCTGTCCTGCAGTTCCTGAGGCTGGGTTTCGGCAGGGCTGCGCCCTGCACCTGCAGAGGCCAAGTCAACGGCCAGAGCAAAAGCTGGATCCCGTGGCTTGGCGGGGCGGTGTCGGAGTGCGGGGACGCTGC
>NZ_KV791415.1:0-771 GCF_001807895.1 Stenotrophomonas sp. HMSC10F07 | reverse complement strand
CGATTCGGCCCTCCGTACCGAGCTTCGGGCCATTCATGTGACCAGCAAGCGCAGTTATGGGCGACGTCGGCTGGTCAGGGCCTTACGAGCCAGGAATCATCCAGTCGGCCACAAGCGCGTGGCACGGTTAATGGCCGAGGAGCGAATCCAGGGCAAGACCAAAGGCCGATTCCGACCCAAGTCCTCCGGCGGCTCATCTCAGCTCGCCCCCAACCTGCTGGATCGGCAATTTGCCCCCGGAACCGGACCGACGGCGTGGGTCGGGGATATCACGTATGTCCCCACCCGCCAGGGATGGCTGCATCTGGCCGTGGTCATCAGCGTCCAGACCCGGCAGGTGCTGGGCTACAGCGTTTCCAAGCGTCTGACTGAAGAGCTGGTGGTGAAAGCATTTGCCAATGCTTGGGCTCTGCATCCACAACGACCCGGCCTGATCTTCCATTCAGATCGTGGTGGGCAGTACTGGGGGAACGAGTTTCGCCAGCTGCTGCAGTCCCATGACGTGGTCCAAAGCATGAGCCGGCCTGGCAATTGCTGGGACAACGCGGTGGCCGAGAGCTTCTTTGCGACGCTCAAGACAGAAGAGGCTGCCGAGCCTTACGCCAGTAGGGAACAAGCCAGCCAGTCCATCGCTGCTTACATCCACGGCTTCTACAATCCAGCCCGGCTACACTCGGCGCTGGGCTACCACTCGCCTAACAACTACGCCCGGCAGCTTCGGCCTGCCGCCTGAAACGGCTTCATGGCGTCCGTTTTCAGGGGGCCAGATCA
>NZ_KV791414.1:8679-20220 GCF_001807895.1 Stenotrophomonas sp. HMSC10F07 | reverse complement strand
CGACCCGTTGCGCCAGGGCGGCGACGCCCTGGCGGCCCGCTGGCGCGCACTGGCCGCGTTCCGCAATGGCCGCACACCGGGCGATGCCAACCGCAGCGGGCTGGCCGCGATCGATGCCGCCGCCAAGCAGTGGCGTCGCCGCCTGCGCTGCGAAGCCACGCCGCCGGCCAGCATCGAGGCCCATGAGCTGGGCGACCTGCTCGCTCATGCCTTCCCCGATCGAATTGGCTTCCAGCATCCCAGCGATCCTCTGCGCTACCTGCTGGCCAATGGCCGCAGCGCGCGCCTGCACGAGCTGAGCGACCTGCGCGGTGAGCCGTGGCTGGTGGCCAGCGAACTGCGCTTCGAGGCACGCGATGCACTGCTGCTGCGTGCCGCACCGGTGGACGAGGATCGGCTGCGCAAGGCGTGGCCGGATCGCTTCGTCACCGAAGACGTAGTGCGCTGGGACAGCGAGCGACGCGCCCTGGTGGCACTGCGCGAGACCCGTTTCGACCGCATCGTGCTGGACAGCCGCTCGGCCGGCCGGGTCGATCCGCAGCACGCCGCGCAGGCACTGACCGCCGCGGTGGCTGAACTCGGTCTGCAGGCGCTGCCGTGGACCGAGGGCCTGCGCCAGTGGCAGGCGCGCGTCGAGTCACTGCGGCGCTGGATGCCGGAGCTGGACCTGCCCGACTGCAGCGACGCGGCCCTGCTGGCCAATCTCACGCAGTGGCTGCAACCCGCGTTCGCCGGCAAGAGCCGCCTGGACGCGCTGGATGAGGCCAGTTTCGGCGAGGCACTGAAGTCGCCGCTGGAATGGTCACAACGGCAGCTGGTCGAGCGCAATGCGCCGACCCGCATCACCGTGCCGTCCGGGCTGGAGCGGCCGATCACCTACGCGTTGGACAGCGAGAGTGGTGATCCGCTGCCGCCGGTGCTGGCGGTGAAACTGCAGGAACTGTTCGGCCTGGCCGACACGCCGCGCATCGCCGATGGCCGCGTGCCGCTGACCCTGCACCTGCTCTCCCCCGGCGGCCGCCCGCTGCAGGTCACCCAGGACCTGCGCAACTTCTGGGAAAACACCTACGCCGAAGTGAAAAAGGAAATGAAGGGCCGTTACCCGCGCCATCCATGGCCGGATGATCCGTGGACAGCCACGGCCACGCACCGGGCAAAGCCGCGCGGAACCTGAGGGCGGGGTCGGATCCCATTACATCGCAGTGGGCTCTGCCCCCATACACCGCGCCGGGGTCAGAGCCCTTTCCCAAAAGAAAGGGATCCGCCCCCACCCTGCCTGATCCTGAATGGCTGCGGTAGAGTCACACCACGTGCGTCCCCGACTGACATACCGTTTACGGGCAACGCGCGACACTGGACTTCGACCCGAGGCAAAGGACCCCCGCATGAGCAAGCTGACCGTAATCACCGACCGCGCTCTGGAGCGCGCCCTGGAGCTGGCCCACACCGCCGGCGATGGCCTGAAGAGCGCCGGTGGCAGCCTGCGCAATGCGGACTGGATCAAGACCGGCGCCGCCATCGGCGCAGTAAAGACTGGCGGCAAGGCCGCGACCAAGTTCGTGCGCCGCAATCCCGCAGTGGCCGTGGCCGCTGCTGCGGTGGGTGTCGGCCTGCTCGGCTATGCGCTGTACCGCAAGCAGCAGAAGAAGAAGGCCGCCAATGGCCACGTGGTGAATGGGCAGGCGCAGCGCATCAGCGCGCGTGACCGCCGCAACGACACCGTCGTGGACGAGCACAGCGATATCGGCAGCGACGCGTGAATGTGCCAGGGTCGGCTCCCTTCCACGGGAAGGGATCTGACCCTGAGGCACCGCATGAGGGTCGGACGCCGCAAGGCCTCCGGCCCTTTCTGTTTCAACCGATCTGCCGCCACTGCCCCGGCTGCAGGTCGTCCAGCCGGTACGGCCCCATCGATACCCGCACCAGCCGCAGCGTCGGCAGGTTCACCGCTGCAGTCATCCGCCGCACCTGGCGGTTGCGGCCCTCGCGGATCGTGATCGCCAGCCAGCTGTCAGGCACGGTCTTGCGGAAACGTACCGGCGGATCGCGCGTCCACAGCGTCGGCGCTGGGTCGAGGCGCTCGATCTTCGCCGGCAGGGTCGGCCCATCGTTGAGCACAACGCCATCGCGCAGCTGTTGCAGCTGCTCGTCACCGGGCGTGCCTTCCACCTGCACCCAGTAGGTCTTGTCGGCCTTGTGCCTGGGGTCGGTGAGCTTGTGCGCCAGCGTGCCGTTGTCGGTCAGCAGCAGCAGGCCCTCGCTGTCATGATCCAGGCGGCCGGCGGCATACACGCGCGGCGGCAGGCCGAACCCGGCCAGGGTCGGCCGCGGCGGCACGCTGCGGTCGGTGAACTGGCAGAGCACGTTGAAGGGCTTGTTGAAGGCGATCAGCATTGCAGGCACGGCGGGCGGCGGGTAAGGCATTGTCCCACGCCTCGCCACGCGCCACGTCCCTGTAGAGCCGAGCCCATGCTCGGCTCCTGTTGTTCCCTGTCGCGCTGCGCGCGATGAGCCGAGCGTGGGCTCGGCTCTACAGGGTCAGCGCATGCCCCCCTTACGGCTTGATGAAGCGCAGGGTCATGCGGTCGCTTTCACCGATCGCCTGGTACTTCGCATCATCGGCCTTGTCGTGCTGGTTTGTCGGCGGCAGCGTCCACACGCCATTGGGGTGGTCCTTGGTGTCGCGCGGGTTGGCGTTGACCTCGCTGCGCGCGTCCAGCTTGAAGCCGGCGGCCTCGGCCATTGCGATCACCTGCTGCTGGCCGACATAGCCGGTGTCATCGTCGTCGGCCACGTCGGCCTTGGCGCGATGCTCGACCACACCCAGCACGCCACCCGGCTTGAGCACGTTGAAGAAGCCCTGGAACATGCCCTGCGCCTGGCCGGCCTTGCGCCAGTTGTGCACGTTGCGGAAGGTCAGCACCACGTCGGCTGAATTGGCCGGGCCGAACACCGGCTTGGCCGGATCGTAGGCGACCACGGCGGTCCTGCCGAACTGTGCCGGCGCGCCGGCGTACTTCTTTTGCAGGCTGTCGCGGCTGCGCTGCTGGTAGTCACGGCCGCGACCCTCGGGCACCGCCATCGGATCGACCACCGCAGCGACGTAATGGCCCTTGTCATGCAGCAGCGGCGCCAGGATCTCCGAGTACCAGCCGTTGCCGGGGGTGATCTCGATGACGGTCTTTTCCGGTGCCACCTTGAAGAATGACAGCGTCTGCGCCGGATGGCGGAAGCCATCGCGCTTGACGTTGTTGGCATCGCGGGTGGGCGCCTTTACCGCCGCGTCGATGGCCGGCAAGACCTCGATCTTCGCCGGTGCCACCGTGGCCGGTGCGGCGAACGCGGGAACAGCAGCAAGCAGGGCCGAAGCAAGCAGCAGGCGGCAACCACGCAGGGACGAAGCAGGCATCATCGGGACGACTCCAGCGGAAGATGCGGCGAGACTAACAGTCGCAGCGTCCCAGGTGTTCACAAAACGTTAGCGGCGTGCGCGTCGCGGAACACTGTTTTGTGGTCGTCGCCGCAGCACGGTCACACATCGCGTTCTATTCTGGAACACTTCCCCAAGGAGTCCGTGCCCATGACGGCAACCCGCGAACTGGGCCGTTCCGGCCTGCATGTACGTCCGCTCGCCTTCGGTGGCAACGTGTTCGGCTGGAGCGCCGATGAGAAGGCCAGCTTCGCCCTGCTCGATGCCTTCGTCGATGCCGGCTTCAACCTGGTCGACACCGCCGACGTTTACTCGGCCTGGGTGCCGGGCAATTCGGGCGGGGAATCGGAAACGCTGATCGGCAAGTGGTTCGCCCGCAGCGGCAAGCGCGACAAGGTGGTGCTGGCGACCAAGGTGGCGAAGTGGGCCGAACGCCCCGGCCTGACCCCGGACAACATCAATGCGGCGGTCGAGGATTCGCTGCGCCGGCTGCAGACCGACGTGATCGATCTGTACCAGGCCCACGAGGATGACGAGTCGACGCCGCTGGAAGCCACGCTGGCCGCGTTCGGCCGCCTGATCGAGGCCGGCAAGGTGCGTGCGATCGGTGCTTCCAACTACAGCGCCACGCGCCTGGCCGATGCGCTGAAGGTGTCCACCGACTACAAGTTGCCGCGTTACGAAACCCTGCAGCCGGAGTACAACCTGTACGACCGCGCCGGCTACGAAAAGGAACTGGAACCGCTGGTGCAGCGCGAGCAGATCGGCGTGATCGGCTACTACGCGCTGGCCAGTGGCTTCCTCAGCGGCAAGTACCGCACGCCGGCCGATGCGGCCAAGAGTCCGGCACGTGGCGAGACGGTAGTGAAGCGCTATCTGAACCCGCGCGGCCTGCGCATCCTGCAGGCGCTGGATGACGTAGCCAGCAAGCACAGCGCCAGCGCCGCGCAGATCGCACTGGCCTGGCAGATCGCGCGGCCGTCGATCACCGCGCCGATCGTCAGCGCCACCAGCGTCGAACAGCTGCACGACCTGCTGGCCGCAGCGAACGTATCGCTGAGCGTGCAGGATGTCGCGCAGCTGGATGCCGCCAGCGCGGAATCATGAGACCCGGTAGTGCCGGCCGCTGGCCGGCCTGACAGGTACATCGAAGAAAATAATTCAAAAAAATGGTTGCGCGCGACTAAATCGTGGTTTATCGTGCGCACCTCGTTTCAACACCCACTGGACTTCCCTTGAACGCGCATTCCGTCGCCATCGCCAAAATGCTGCCATGCCTGCGCATGGACGGGCCGGCGCGCGCGTTCGGCAAGGAAGACCAGCTGACAACGGCCTGATGCCCGCCCTGCGGAGATCGGCCACCCCGATCTCCGAGGCCTGACGACGCCCTCGGAACGCAAGTCCCGGGGGCGTTTTCGTTTGCGTCGGCACAAGGACCCGCGATGCCAGAACTGCACCCCGCGCGGCGACCCGCCGCTCACTGATCCAGGTTTTTCTGCCGTGCCGGAGGATTTTCTCCGCGTGCATGGCAACGCCTGGACATTATCTGCATCGCAACCAAACATTATCGCTCGCCGATAATGTCGGTGGCCTGCACCCTCGACTACCAACGGTCCCGTTTCAACCACGGGCTGGTGCGCGCGGCATTGCCGTGGCGTATGCCGGAGGTCGCGGACATGCCATCGCCTGGATCGCCTGCTGGAGGCAGGCGCCGGTTCGCCGGCACGCGGTTCGATTCCGCGCGGTTCACCACTGGATAGCTCAGTCGGGTAGAGCAACGGATCCTGATTCCGTCTGTCGTGGGTTCGACTCCCACTCCAACCACATGACCTGTCACGTCATGAATTGAAGCAACACCCGGGGCGCAAGCCCCAGCGGCCATCGTCGCCGTCCACGGTCACTGCCCTCGGGCGGGGCGTGGACGGCAACGGACCGCACGCCGGGCCCCGGCCCGCCGTCACTGCCAGCCACGTTCCGCCCCGGTGCTGCCTGCCGGGAACGACGATGGCAGCACTGCCGGTGCACCGAAGGCTCCGCGCGCGGACCGTCCGCCGATGGCCGCCCTCTTCCGCTGCCTGCACGTGGTGTGCAGGCGGTCTCGCCACGAGCTGATCGACCCGGGTCATGGCGATTCATCTGCAACGGGTCGAACCACCAGAGCCATACAAGGAGAGACTCCCATGTTCTGGACCATCAAGGTCGTGATCGGCGACGGCGAGCGCGGCCTGGTGTATCGCAACCGTCGTTTCCAGCAGATCCTGCTGCCGGGCGTGCACCGCCTGTCGCCGTTCGGCGGCCGCCCGCACGTGGACATCCACACTGCATCGAAGGGCACGGCCTACACCGGCAGCGACCAGGACAGCCTGATCGAGGCACTGGGCGCGCGGTTGGACACGCACTTCGTGCTGGCCAACGTCGGCGCCAGCGAGGTCGGCCTGGTGCTGCGCAACGGCCGCATCGATGAAGTGCTGCCGCCGGGCTGCCGCCGCCTGTACTGGCGCGGTTCTGTCGACACCCAGGTGCGCGTGATGGCACTGGGTGACGAGCCGCGCATTCCGGCGGACGTGCAGCAGCGGCTGGGCCAGCTGGGCGTGCTGCCGCGTGTGGCGGTGATCAGCACCGTGCCGAGCGAGTCGGTGGGCCTGCTGTTCATCGATGGCACGCTGCGGCAGACCCTGGACGCCGGCCTGCACGCGTTCTGGAACTTCAACGGCAACGTGTCGGTGGAGCGTGTGGAGCTGCGTGCGCGTTCGCTGGACGTATCCGGCCAGGAGCTGCTCAGCCGCGACAAGGTGACCCTGCGGGTGAACCTGGCCGCGACCGTGCAGGTGGTCGACCCGGTGCGCGCACACCGCTCGCTCAGCAATGCTGATGAGTTCATCTATCGTCAGCTGCAGTTCGGCCTGCGCCAGGCGATTGCCGCGCGCAGCCTGGACGAGCTGCTGGGTGACAAGGCGGCACTGGACGGTGAGATCGCCGCCCATGTGCAGGCCGCGATCGAGGGCCACGGTGTACGTCTGCTTGGCGTGGGCATCAAGGACGTGATCCTGCCGGGCGAGATGAAGGAGATCCTCAACGGCGTGGTGCTGGCCGAGAAGCAGGCCCAGGCCAGCGTGATCCGCCGCCGCGAGGAGGCCAATGCCACCCGTTCGCAGCTCAACACCGCAAAGCTGATCGAGGACAACCCGGTGTTGATGCGCCTGAAGGAGCTGGAGGCGCTGGAGAAGGTCACCGAGAAGATCGACAAGCTCACCGTGTTCGGCGGCCTGGACGGCGTGCTGAAGCAGCTGGTGACGATCAGGTAGGGGGTCGCGGTGGCGCAGGGACGCGCCGCCGGCCCATCAAGGACATACACGAAGACATGGACACTCAACACAATTATCAATGGCTGCATGCCGAGGGCAGCACGCCGATCAAGGGCTGGGTCAACGGCGTGCCACTGGAGGCGCAGGCGCATGAGCAGCTGCGCAACATCGCCGCGATCCCGTTCGTCGGGCCGTGGGTGGCGGTGATGCCGGACGTGCACCTGGGCAAGGGCGCGACCGTCGGCTCGGTGATCCCGACCCGCGGTGCAATCATCCCGGCGGCGGTCGGCGTCGACATCGGCTGCGGCATGGCGGCCGTGCGCACCACGCTGCGCGCCAACGACCTGCCCGATGACCTGCGGCAGCTGCGCAACAGCATCGAGCGCAGCATCCCGGTCGGCAACGGGCGCTGCGGCGAGCATCAGCGCATGCCCGACAGCATCCATACCCGGCTGGTGCAGTCCGGGCTGGCCGCCGGCCTGGAGAAGATCAAGGACAGGCACCGCAGGATCCGCACCGACAAGCTCGACCGCCAGCTCGGTACGCTGGGTGGCGGCAACCACTTCATCGAACTGTGCCTGGACGAGACGGATACGGTGTGGGTGATGCTGCACAGCGGGTCGCGCGGTACCGGCAACCTGATCGGTACCTACTTCATCGAGAAGGCGCGCGAGGAACTGGCCCGGCGCGTGCTGGGCTTCCACCTGCCGGACAAGGACCTGGCGTTCTTCATGGAAGGCGAGCCGCTGTTCGATGACTACGTCGAAGCCGTGTCGTGGGCACAGGACTACGCCCGGCAGAACCGCGAGGCGATGATGTCGCGCGTGCTGGCCGAGATGCGCCACCGGCTGCCGAAGTTCCAGCTGGCGGCGATGGCAGTGAACTGCCACCACAACTACGTGCAGAAGGAAACGCACCACGGACAGGAGCTGCTGGTGACGCGCAAGGGGGCCGTCAGTGCCCGCGAGGGTGAGCTGGGCATTATTCCCGGCAGCATGGGCACGCGCAGTTACATCGTGCGTGGCAAGGGCAACGCGGACAGCTTCAACAGCTGCAGCCACGGTGCCGGCCGGGTGATGAGCCGTGGCGCCGCGCGCCAGCAGATCACGCTGGCCCAGCACCGCCAGGCTACCGCGCATGTGGAATGCCGCAAGGACAGCGGCGTGCTGGACGAGTCACCGGCCGCGTACAAGTCGATCGACGATGTGATGGCCGCGCAGCTGGACCTGGTCGACGTGGTGCACACGCTGCGCCAGGTGTTGTGCGTGAAGGGGTAATGGAGCGGTGCCGGCCAAGGCCGGCCTCTACCAGAGCAGCACGTCATGTCGGGGGTCAGATCCCTTTCTGCGAAAGGGATCTGACCCCGGGACATTCAGCGCGGCATGCTGTCCTCGGCCACCAGCGCGTGGTGCACGCCGATACCTGCCCGCACGCCCTCGGCAGCGGCCAACATGATGTTGCCGACCGTGGTCGCATCGCCTGCGGCATACACGTTCGGCACCGAGGTCTGCTTCATCGCATCGACCTCGATCAGCACGCCCAACGGGCTCTCGGCCAGCACGCAGCCGAGCTGCTGCACCAGCGGCGTGGCCATCGCCTGGGTGGCCGGCACGAACAGCGCACGCTGGGCGATGCGGCGGCCATCGGCCAGCTCCACTTCCAGCCAGGTCGGCTGGTCGCCCTGCACGCCCAGCACCGGCGACGTCTCGATCCGCACGCCACGCTGCTGCATGGCAGCCCGTTCCTCATCGGTGATCGGCAGGCCCTGGCTGAAGAAGGTGACATTGCCCCAGTCGGCAAACAGCGGCGCCTTGCTGGCGGACATCGGATGCCCGCCAAGCACCCCGATGGCGCCACCGCCCACTTCGTAACCGTGGCAATAGGGGCAGTGCAGCACGGTGCTGCCCCAGCGCTCGGCCAGCCCGGGCAGCTCCGGCAGCTGGTCGGCGATACCGCTTGCCAGCAGCAGCTTGCGCGCGGCGAGCACCTGCCCGTCGGCGGTTCGCACTTCCACACCCTCTGCGCCGGCGGTGGCCTGCACTGCCTCGGCATGCACCCAGCGCACGCTGGGGTAGTCCAGCAGTTGCTGGCGCGCGGCCTTCAGCAGCTCGGCACCGCTGATGCCATCCAGCCCCAGCACCCCGTGCGAATGGCTGGCGAAACGATTGCGCGGCAAACCGGCGTCGATGACGGTGACCGGGCGGCGGGCACGGGCCAGGATCAGGCCCGCGGCAATGCCGGCATAACTGCCGCCGACGATGAGCACATCAGGATTCATGGTGACCTTCCAGGGAGCGATGATGGGCGAGGTGGCGGGCGAAGTCGGCGCCGAGCTTGTCCAGTGTGGTCGCCCGCAGGCGCTGTTCGAGCAGGCGCTGTGCTTCGCGTGCACCCTCCAGCAAAGCGCTGTTGACCAGCTGCTGGATCGGGCAGCCGCCGCCGGAATCGCGGGCACCGACCTGCACCAGCGGTGGTGCGCCCACGGCCAGATAGATGTCATGCAGGGTGATCGTTGCAGCATCGCGGGCCAGGTGGCTGCCACCGCCATGGCCACGGGCGCTGCGAACCAGGCCCGCCCTGTGCAGCTGCGCCAGCAGGCGGCGGATCACCACCGGATGGGTCGGCAGGCAGGACGCCAGCTGCTCGGAGGTGCGCGGGCCGTCCTGGCCGACCAGATGCGCCATCACGTGCAGGGCGTCGGAGAGCGGGTTCGCGGTCTTCATGTAACTACGATAGTTACATTTATATCCCCTGTCCAGGGTCCACATTTGTTCCATACGGACACATTTGTCCTATGAAACAGATCCTTCACATCACTAAACGAAACGCTAATGTGATTCACGTCGCACTTCAGCGGGAGCTTGGCGGGTCGATACCGCAATGCCCCTTCCCGAGAGTGCTTCCCCATGAATGCGTCTGTCCGTGCTCCGCGCCTGCAGTCCAAGCTGCTCGGCGCGGTGTCTGTTGGCTTGGCCGTGGTCCTGCTGTGCGCGCTGGCTGGCCTGGCCTCCGCCTGGTTCAAGTTGTCCACCGAGGTTCCGCCCGAAGTCACGCACAGCCGCGACGCCGAACGCCTGCAGCGTGAGTTCCGTGGCCAGGTGCAGGAATGGAAGAACGTGCTGCTCCGCGGCCACGACGACGCGTTGCGTCAGCGCCACCTGGACGCTTTCGACAACGAAGGCCGCCTGGTCAAACGGCTGGCCAAGGGCCTGGTGACCAGCCCGGACGCGCGCACGCGTGAACTGGCCCAGGCGTTCGTTGGCCTTCACGCGCAGCTGCAGCAGGACTATCACGCGGCGCTGCAGGCATTTGCCGCGGCCGGCTACGATCCGGCCGCCGGCGACAACCTGGTGCGCGGCAAGGATCGCGCGGTGGCGACCGCTCTGGATGCACTGAGCGCGCATGCCACGCAGGTGGCCGAAGCGGCGCTGGCGGCACGTGCGCAGCAGGCGCGGCAGACCCTGCTGCTGTGCGCGTCACTGACGGTGCTGGCCGCGGTGCTGTTGCTGATCGGCCTGGCCTGGTGGCTGCGGCGCGCCGTCGTGCAGCCGGTACTTGCGGTGGAAGCCGCTGCACGCGCAGTGGCTGCCGGCGATCTGCAGCACGTGGTGCAGGTGCGCAGCCGCGACGAGATCGGACGCCTCGCCCAGGCGATGCAGGCGTTGCAGTCCACGCTGCGCGGCGTGCTGGATGCGCAGGCCGCGATGGCCCAGGCGCACGAGGCCGGCACCATCAGCCATCGCATGGACGCCGCTGCCTTCCCCGGCGCGTTCGGCACCATGGTGGCCGACTGCAACACGCTGGTCGACGCGCACATCCGGGTGAAGATGCGCGCGATCTCGATCATGGGCCGCTACGCCGTCGGCGACCTCAGCCAGGACATGGAACGCCTGCCCGGCGAGAAGGCAGTGATCACCGAAGCGCTGGATGCGGTCAAGCACAACCTCGGTGCGATCAACGGCGAAATCCGCCGCCTGGCCGAGGCGGCGGCCGCCGGTGACTTCAGCCAGCGCGGCGACAGTGCGCGCTTCGAGCATGATTTCCATGCGATGGTCGAGGGCCTCAACCGCCTGATGCAGACTACCGAGCTGAACCTGGGCGAGGTCTCCAGCATGCTGCGTGCCATCGCCGGCGGCCGGCTCGGCGCGCGCATGCACGGCGATTTCCAGGGCGTGTTCGCGCGCATCGCCGGCGATGCCAACACCACTGCCGCGCAGCTGGCAACCATCGTCACCGACATCAAGCATGCCTCCGGCAACATCCATACCGCTGCCGCAGAGATTGCCGCCGGCAACAATGATCTGTCGCGCCGCACCGAACAGCAGGCCGCCAATCTGGAAGAGACCGCGGCATCCATGGAAGAGCTGACCTCCACCGTGCGCCAGAATGCCGAGCACGCGCGCCAGGCCAACCAACTGGCGATCGGTGCACAGAGTGTCGCCTCACACGGTGGCAGCGTGGTCGGGCAGGTGGTGGCGACCATGGGTGCGATCGAAACGTCGTCGCGGCAGATCGCCGAGATCATCAGCGTGATCGATGGCATCGCGTTCCAGACCAACATCCTGGCGCTGAACGCTGCGGTGGAAGCGGCACGCGCCGGTGAGCAGGGCCGCGGATTCGCGGTTGTCGCCAGCGAAGTGCGCACGCTGGCGCAGCGCTCGGCGGCGGCCGCGAAGGAGATCAAGTCACTGATCGAAGCGTCGGTGGAACAGGTTGGCCATGGCGCACAGCGCGTGCGCGAAGCAGGCGACACCATGGCCGAGATCGTTGCATCGGTGCAGCGCGTGACCGACATCATGGCCGAGA
>NZ_KV791414.1:0-8659 GCF_001807895.1 Stenotrophomonas sp. HMSC10F07 | reverse complement strand
AGCGCGTGACCGACATCATGGCCGAGATCTCCGCGGCCTCGCAGGAGCAGAGCGCAGGCATCGAACAGGTCAGCCAGACCGTGATCCAGATGGACGGCACCACCCAGCAGAACGCCGCGCTAGTGGAAGAAGCCAGCGCCGCGGCGCGCAGCCTGGAACAGCAGGCGAACCGGTTGATCGATGCGGTGGATGTGTTCGACCTGTCGGCCACGGCGACAGCGAAGGACGCGTTGGCGCGCGCGGCCTGAGTGATCCGGTTGCCGGCCAGCGGCCGGCAGCATCCACCGCCGCACGGGTGGCGCCCGGCCGTTGGTCGGGCGATGTCAGGAATCCGTGCGGACCAATGGTCCGCACCCACAAACCGGTCCGCACGCACCGCGGCCCGCAGCGGCCTCGTGGCCGTACACGGTGGTGCAATGCACCGTTGCCGGCATGCACACGGGCGCTGGCCTACCCTTTCGTGGATATTCCCGTCTCCCTCCCCCCTGCTGGAGCCCCTCATGACAGTCCCCGCCTTCGGTCTCGGCACCTTCCGCCTGAAAGACCAGACCGTGATCGACTCCGTGCGCAACGCGCTGGATGCCGGCTACCGCGCCATCGATACCGCGCAGATCTACGGCAATGAAGCCGAGGTCGGCCAGGCCATCGCCGACTCCGGCGTGCCGCGCGAAGCGATCTACCTGACCACCAAGGTCTGGATCACCGCGTTCAAGCGCGAAGCGCTGCTGGCCAGCCTGCGTACCAGCCTGGAAAAGCTGCGCACCGACCATGTCGACCTGGCACTGATCCACTGGCCATCGCCGAACGACAAGGTCGACGTGCCGATGGAGGAGTACCTGACCGCACTGGCCGAGGCCAAGGCACAGGGCCTGACGAAGGCGATCGGCATCTCCAACTTCACCATCGCGCAGACCCGCAAGGCGATCGGCATCCTGGGTGCCGGCGCCATCGCCACCAACCAGATCGAGATCCACCCGTACCTGCAGAACCGCCTGCTGGTGAAATTCCTGCAGGACAACGGCATCCACATCACCGCCTACATGAGCCTGGCCTATGGCGAGGTAATCAAGGACCCGGTGATCCAGGCCATTGCCGGCCGCCACCAGGCCACGCCGGCGCAGATCGCGCTGGCCTGGGCGCTGCAGCAGGGCTTCTCGGTCATTCCGTCCTCGACCAAGCGCGAGAACCTGGCCAGCAACCTGGAGGCAGCAGCGATCCGCCTGACCGACGAAGACATGGCACAGATCGCCAAGCTTGACCGCGGCCATCGCCTGGCCAACCCGGAAGGCATCGCCCCGGCCTGGGATTGATTCCAAGACGGCGCGCAACCGCTCTGGTAGACGCCGACCCTGGTCGGCACAGACGTCTGACCGATCGATGAAACACCGTGCCGACCAAGGTCGGCACCTACCGGTCGGTCAGCGCTCGGCAACACCGCGCAACATATCCAGCACGTCGTGGATGTCCAGTGGCTTGCATAGAAAACCGGCAGCCCCCAGCGCGCGGGCTCTTTCAATCACCTGTACCCGCGTATCCGCACTCATTACAAGAACCGGTGGCGCGCCGGGGTCCCTGGCTACCGACTCCAGCACCTCCCATCCGCTGCAGCCCGGCATGTGCAGATCCAGCAGCACCACATCAGGTCCGAGCGCCATGATCACTTTCCGCGCATCGTGGCCATCATGGCGGGAGCTGAGGCGATGGCCGGCGCTCTGCAGCAGGCGCTCCACCACCTCACGGTTGGTTTCCACGTCCTCGAACAGCAGGCAGTGCAGCGGTCGAACCGATGCTGCATGTGACTGAAGAAGCTGATCAAGGGAAGGAGGAGAGTCCACCTCCAAGGTGGAGGCCACGGTGAAGCGCCACACGAACGAGGCACCGCCTGCTTCACTGCGGCCCACGCTTATCGTTCCGCCCATGGCATCGGAAATCAGCCGAACGATGTACAGCCCCAGCCCGACACCCTGCTCGCAGCGTGCCTCGCCCTGGCTGAGCTGTACGAACGGCGAGAAGATCATCTCCAGATCCGCGTCTTCGATCCCCAAGCCGGAATCGCAGACCTCGATCTGAACCTGCCAGTCGTCACCTGACCGGGCAGCATTGATGGATACCGATACCTCGCCCGCCATAGGGCTGAACTTGATGGCGTTGCAGACGAGATTGGTCACCACCTGTTCGATACGGCCGCCGTCTGCCAGCATCCAGACATCGGGCTCACTCCCATCCAGCTGCAGAAGTACGCCCTTGTCGGCGGCAGCGGGCATGCAGGTCGCCTGTACCCCTTCCATGATCGAACGCAGCGAACAAGGATGAAGCCGCAACTGCAGCCGGCCACCATCGATACTGGCCACGTCCAGTACATCATCGATACGGTGCCTGAGCGCCTGCGCCTGCGTGGCGACCGTCGCCAGTGCATGCCGTTGGGCCACACTTACCGTCCCCACTTCCAGCAGCTGGATCCCACTGATGATGGCGTTCAGCGGCGTCCGCAGCTCGTGGCTCATCGTACTGACGAATCGGCCCTGTGCCTCACGCGAAGCAATGGCACGCAGCGCTATGTCACGCATCGCGGCTACCAGCGACGCCACCACCAGCGGCAACAGGACCGTCAATGCCAGCGCGTAGGCC
The DNA here is from genome assembly GCF_001807895.1 of Stenotrophomonas sp. HMSC10F07. Lineage (NCBI taxonomy): Bacteria > Pseudomonadati > Pseudomonadota > Gammaproteobacteria > Lysobacterales > Lysobacteraceae > Stenotrophomonas > Stenotrophomonas sp. HMSC10F07. Next base: position 6,031 of record NZ_KV791414.1, on the reverse strand, counting down.
AGGTAGGCGGGCCGAGAGACCCAGTAACCTTCAGGCGCGGCCCACAGCAATGCCAGCGCAGTCGATGCAATCGCGGGAGCAATTGCCCTGCGGCCATACACCGCGGTGGCGGAGATCACGAGGAAAGGCAGGGCTGCATTGAGCGTCATCAACAGGATGAACGCCGCATTCACCTGGATCGCAACCATTGCCAGGCTGAGCAGAAGGCCTACCCCATCGCACCAGCGGTGGCAGCGCTCCATGCAGAGACTTGCAACGAGTGCCCATGTCACGGATACCGCAAGCAGTGCAACGGCCACCGGCAACGCACGGGCCGCCTCATTGGCCAGAACCGGCTGCGGACCATCCACCCACAGCCAGCACCATAGCACCACCAGTGCCTGCAGCAGCACCCGGAATCCGCTGGCGCGTGGCTCCTGCAGGGACGACAGAAGCCAGGCCAGGCGGTGCATCTCCAGCGCACGGGCTGCCTGCAGCAATGCTGCCGGTGCGGAGGCCTGCGAGGACACACGGGGCTCGTGCACGTCAGCCCCCTTCCATCCGGAAATGCGTCGTCGCACGATGCAGAAGACGCTGCGCAGACAGTGCCAACGCGCATGCCCGCCGCCGCACAGCGCGCGCTTCTGTACCCGAGCGGAGACAGTCACTCAACGCGTCGCAGGCCAGCGCAACTCCGGCGCTGCCCAACGCCGAGGTAACGCTCTTCAAGGCATGCAGGCACGCCAGCTCCTGCTCCATGCCACCGAAGGATTCTTCCTTCGCCATGCTCATCCACTGCGATATCGCCGCGTCCAATGCTGCGGTGAATGATGGGAGCTGGTGAGGCGACGTTGCCGCAATGAGACCCAGCATCGAGCGTTCCCCAAGCTCAGGCCGGTCCATGGCGTGTGGACCTGAGTGCAGCCCAACCCGGGACTTCAAGCTCTGCATCGCCTTCCTCCATCTGTCGCATTCAACACTTGAATGGATGTATTCCTGCGCCCTGTTACGCCTGACTGGAGACCTCAGGCGTCAGCATGCATGACCCACGAGCTACTGCATCCGCTGATGGATCTGTACGAACAACTGTGGAAAGCAGCCACCCAACAGATGCCCTGCAGCCACCGCGAGCATGATTCCGCCTACGATGGCAGCACATCGGGCCGGGAGTGACAGTCGCTTCAGGTCCATGGCACCCAGCATGTAGGCAACGAATGCACTACGCCATCGGAATCCTTTCAAACTTCCCTCATGGACCACCATGCTGACATTGACGCTTCTCCTGCTGCTTTCATGCAGCGTGCTGGTCTTGAAACGCCGCCTGCGCAGCGCTGCACTTCTGGCGACGCTTCCCATGGCCATTGCAGCCAGCGCCAGCCCGCCGATCACGCAATGGCTGCTGGACCGCGCGCAGGACACGCCGCGTGTCACTCAACATGCGCTACATCCACGCACTGTGATCGTACTGCTGGGTGCCGGAATCGATCACGATGCCCATGGCCCCAGGCCCGGGCTGGCCGGTTACAGCCGCCTGATGAGGGCTGCACAGCGTTACCACGAATGCGATCGCACGCGGGAGGTCTGTACGGTGCTTGCCAGCGGAGGCGTCACTGCCAACGGCGATGTCGCTGAGGCCGATGTCTACGCACGCGAACTGATGGCACTGGGCGTGCCCACCGAGCATATCGTCCGCGAGCGCACCAGCGCGAACACCTGGGAGAACGCCAGGAACAGCAGCGCGATCATCGGATATGACAGTTCGCGGGTGGTGCTGGTCACCTCGGGCCTGCATCTCACGCGGAGCTTGATCTACTTCCGTCACTTCGGCGTCGTGGCCGAAGGCCTGCCCAGCGACCGCCTCCGTGCCACCCGGGGGTGGTTGCCCTCCACATTCAATCTATTGCTGGTCGAAGTGATATTGCATGAGCGTATCGGCGTTCTGCGCTACCACCTCTACAACCGGATGGGCTGGAACGATGCCTCCATCGACCCGGTCAGCATCGCGCCTGCAACAACCACCCACGCATCGCCGCACTGACCTCGTCCGGTTTTTCCATCGGCGCCAGGTGCCCGCAATCGGGAACCACCACCAGCTGCGAGTGCGGCACCAACGCGTGCATTTCCTCGCTCACCGCGAGTGGCGTAATGCGGTCATTGGCGCCACACACGATCAACAGCGGATCACGGTAACCGGCCAGCACATCATGACCATCACGGCGTTCCAGCGCGCTCTGGCGCAGGAACACCTCCGCGCCCAGGCGGGTGGTCATGTCACGCACGCGCTGCACCAGCACGTAGTCGTCCAGCCGCGAGGCATCGATGTAGCTGCGCATCAGCACATCGCCGAAGCCGTGGAACTTCCCCGGCAGGCGCACGCTGGCGCGCTGGCTGCGGCGCTGCTCGGCCCGCTCCGGTGAGTCGGGGTGGATCGAGGTGTCGATCAGCGCCAGCTGCAGCACCCGCTCCGGCGCAATGCGCAGGATCTGCTGGGCCACGAAGCCGCCCAGCGAGAACCCGGCCAGCGCAAAGCGCTCCGGTGCCTGCGCCAGCACGTCTTCGGCCACCGCCTGCAGGGTCTCGCCACCGGTCTGGTCGCCCACGGTGCAGTCGGCGATATCGGCCAGGTCGGCCAGCTGCGCGCGCCACAGCTCGGCGTCGTTGAGCAGGCCGGGCAGCAGCAACAGGGGAATACGGTCGGTCATGGGGATATTGTCGCGCCAGCACGGTGACGGAACCATGCCGCAACGGGCGATTGCGTTGTAGAGTCGCGCCATGCTCGGCTGCAGCACAGCCTGTCGAGCATGGCTCGATTCTACAGAAGGCAGCGACACGGACACGACCATGGCAGACCCCTACAACAGCGGCACTCCCACCCCACCCGCGCTGCGCTTCGACGATGCGCTGGTCACCACCGCCTTCGAGCTGCCCGGCCATCGCGTCGTGCGCAACCTGGGTGTGGTGCGCGGCATCACCGTGCGCTCACGTTCGATCGTCGGCAACTTCCTGGGCGGCATCCAGACGCTCTTCGGTGGCAACATCACCATCTACACCGAGCTGTGCGAACAGGCTCGCGAGGAAACCTACCGCGACATGGTCAAGCACGCGCGGCAGCTGGGTGCCAACGCGATCATCGGCATGCGCTACGACGCCACCGATGTGATGACCGGGCTGACCGAAGTGCTGTGCTATGGCACGGCGGTGGTGGTAGAGCCGGTGCGGTGATGCAGCCGCCAAGCGTACGCAAAAGCAGCCGAGCGTAGGCTCGGCTCTACAGGAATTACGCCACCGGCGGCACGTCAGGCACCTCGACCTGCTGCACCGGCAAGGTCACCATCATCACCGTCGGGTCGTCCGGGTCCAGCCTGGTCTTGAATCCCAGGCTCCGGCACATCGCCAGCATGGTGCTGTTTTCGCGCAGCACCTGGCCTTCGACCACGTCCAGGCCCAGCCACTTCGCGTACTCGATCATGATCGCCATCAGCCGCCAGCCGATGCCGTGGCCCTTCAGGTCCGAGCGGATCAGGATGCCGTACTCGCCACGGTGGTAATCGGCATCGGCGTGCAGGCGCACTGCGCCCAGCATCTCGCCGCTGCGCGGTTCGATCGCTACCAGCGCGATCGAGCGCGCGTAGTCGAGCTGGGTCAGGCGCGCGATGAATTCGTGGCTGAAGTGCTTCACCGACTGGAAGAAGCGCAGGCGCAGGTCTTCGTCGCTGACGCGTGCGAAGAACGCGCGGAACAGCGCATCGTCTTCCGGCCGCACCGGGCGGACGAACGCGCGGCCGCCATCGGACAGTTCGATGGTGCGCTCCCACTCCTTCGGGTACGGGAACACCGAGAAGCGCGGATGCCCGCGGCCCTTGTGCAGGATGCGCGACGGTGCCACTGCCACGCGCGCGTCGAGGGCGAGGATGCCCTTGCCGTCGACCAGCAGCGGGTTGATGTCCAGCGTACGCACTTCGGGAATGTCGGCGGCCAGCTGTGCCAGCTTGACCAGTGCCAGCGCCAGTGCGCGCTCGTCGGCGGCGGGCACATCGCCGTAGGCCTTGAGGATGCGCGAAGCGCGGGTCTGGCCGATCAGCTCGTGGGCCAGGCGCAGGTCCAGCGGCGGCAGGGCCAGCGCCTTGTCGTTGATCACTTCGACGGCGGTTCCGCCACGTCCGACCACGATCACCGGGCCGAACGTCGCGTCATCGGCGATGCCGACAATCAGTTCGCGCGCCTTCGGGCGGACGATGGTCGGCTGTACCAGCAGGCCATCGATGCGCGCATCCGACCGCAGCTGGCGCGCACGCGACAGGATCGCGTTGGCCGCGCTCTGCACCGCCGGCAGCGTGGACAGATTCAGGCGCACGCCGTCCACTTCGGACTTGTGCGGAATGTCCGGCGACAGGATCTTCAGCGCTACGGACGCACCGCGTTCCAGCAGTGGCTGCGCCAGGTCCATCGCCTCATGCGCATCGCGCGCATGCATCACCGGCGCGGACGGGATGCCGTAGGCCTTGAGCAGCTCGTGCGTGGCCAGCGGGTCCAGCCACTGCTGGCCGTTGGCCAGCGCGGCATCGACCAGTGCGCGCGCGGTGGCCGTGTCGACGCTGAAGTCCTGCGGCAGGCTGGGCGGCGTTTCCATCAACGCGTTCTGCGCTTCGCGGTAGCGCACCAGGTGCTGGAAGCCCCGTACCGCTTCGGCCTCGGTCGGATAGGTCGGCACTCGTGCTGCGTTGAGCGTGGCGGTGGCCTGGTCGTCGTTGCCCAGCCACACGGCGAACACCGGCTTGTCGCGATGATGGCGCGGGCGCAGGCCGAGCGTGCGGGTGAGGGCCTGCGCCGCGTCGGCGGACGAGGTAAACGCGGTTGGCACGTTGACCACCATCACCGCATCGTTCTCGTTGTCGGCCAGCAGTGCTTCGATGGCCGACGCATAGCGGTCACCATCGGCGTCGACCACGATGTCCACCGGATTGCTGCGCGACCAGCCCTGCGGCAGCACCGCATCGAGCTTCTCCACCGTGCTGTCGGAAAGGGTGGCCAGCGTGCCACGCAGCGCGATCAGTTGGTCCACGGCCAGGCGGCCGACACCGCCGCCATTGCTGAGAATGGCCAGGCGGCGACCGGGAAAGGTGCCCAGCCGCCCCAGCGATTCGGCAGCAGTGAACAGTTCGTCCAGCGCACCCACGCGCAGCAGGCCGGCACGATTGAAGGCCGCACCATACACATCATCGGCACGCGCCAGGGCCTGCACATGGGTATCGCGGCTGCCCGGCTGCACGCGCTCGGCGCGACCGGACTTCACCACCACCACCGGCTTGGCGCGGGCGGCGGCACGCGCGGCCGACATGAACTTGCGCGCGTCCTTGATCTGCTCGACATACAGCAGGATGGCGCGGGTGCGGTAGTCCGTGGCGAAGTAGTCGAGCAGGTCGCCGAAGTCGACGTCCATCGTGTCGCCCAGCGAAACCACGGCGGAGAAGCCCACCGAGCGCGCCACTCCCCACTCCACCAGCGCGGCGGCAATGGCCGAGGATTCGGAGATCAGCGCGAGGTCGCCGGCCTGCGGGAAGTGCGCGGCGATGCTGGCATTGAGTCGCGCGTGCGGCGCGATGACGCCCAGGCAATGCGGCCCGAGGATGCGCAGGCCATGCTTGCGCGCCACCGCCTCTACCTGTGCGGACAACGAACCCGGGCCTTCGCCCAGGTGCGCGGTGAGGATGATCGCCGCCTGCACGCCACGCTCTGCAGCTGTACGCACCACTTGCGGCACGATCGCCGCCGGCGCGGTGATCACCACCAGGTCGGGTACCCAGTCCAGGTCCTTCAAGCGCTTGACCGTGCGGATGCCATCGATCTCGGCGTGCCGCGGGTTGATCCACGCCACCTTGCCGGGGAAGCCGGTGCCGCGCAGGTTGCGCATCACTGCGCGGCCGGCCGAACGCTCACGCGGGCTGCCGCCGATCACCGCGACCGACTGCGGACGGAATACGGACTGCAGGTGGTAGGTACTCATGCGCCTACGGTACCCAAAAAAGGGGACGGAGGGGATCAAGTCGTTTGT
>NZ_KV791413.1:0-17855 GCF_001807895.1 Stenotrophomonas sp. HMSC10F07 | reverse complement strand
ATGGATGCCGCGGCCAAGCCCCCAGGGACGGGTTCACGGCGTCCCCCGCAATTCCACCCATCCCGGCCAACCTCATGATCGTGCAGCCCCCACCCACCACGAGGGGCGCAGCCGTTGGCCGAAACCCTCACCCCGCCCGCAATGCCGCCGCGGCCGCCCAGCGTGCCGCCACCCGCGGCGCGGTGAGGCACACCGCCTGGTCGGTCACTGTCGTCACCGCGCGCTCCAGCAGCTGGATATCGGCCTCGTGCTGGCGTGCCACATGCGGGTCCTCGAAGAAGATCGCGCGCTGGCAGCGCCCCTCCAGCACACGGTCGGCAATCTGCGCATCGCCGCCCATCGGGCCACTCTGGTAGCGCGTCACCCACGGCGTATCGCTGGGCCAGCCGCGGCTCCAGGCCAGTTCGTTCAAGCGCTGGCCGGTGGTGCCGGTCGCCACGCGCTCGCCGAACCGTGCCAGCACATCGAAGTGCTCGTCGGCGAAGGCCAGCATCGCCGGCTTCATCGCGTCGTGCGCGATCAGCGCCAGCGTCTGGTGCTGGAAGGCATGCAGATCGTCGGCACCGGTATCGGCAGCCAGCCCGGCGTGGATGCGTTCCACCTCGATCCAGTCGCGCGCAGTGGCCACCGTTGAAATGAACGGCTTGCCGTGGATCACGCACTGCCGCTTGAGCGCGGTTGCCTCCGGAAACACCGAGGAAGGATCGACCGGGTCGATCAGGTAGATCGCACCGTCCAGGGTGCGATCCGGCCCCATGCCAACCACTTCGGCCACCAGTTTCATCAGGCCACCCTCGCGCCCGTAGGGGTAGCGGTGCAGGCCGCCGTAGCCGGCCAGGAAGCGCTGCCGTTCGATCGCATCGTGGGTGCGCCCGACCGCGTGCAGCGATACGCCCAGTTCACGCAGCCCAGCCTCGCTGGCACGCAGCCAGCGGAACAGCGCGGCGCGCGCATCGTGGTGATGGAGACGGTTGGCGGCCAGGCCGATACGCATCGAGCGCTCCGTAGGGACGGGTAGAAGCGGCAGTGTATGTCGGCATTCGCCGATAGGGATGTTTTTCGAATTTTTCTCATTGTCGCGGAAGCGCGCCTCGCTAGCGTGGCTGGCAGCGGTACCGCTGCGCGGCCGTGGTTCCTGCCCGCGAAATGAGGATGTCTACCGTGAATGTCGCCGGCCGCCGCGCCGTCGCCGCTGTCATGGCATCGCTGTTGCTGCCCGGCATCGCTGCTGCGTCCGGCTGTGCGAGTCCACTGCAGGTGGCATGGCGTTCCGATCGGCCGCCGCTGTCATACAGCGCGCAGGGCGACCTTGCGGGGTTGGCTGCGGATTACCTGCCGCTGCTGGGCCCGCAGGCGGTGCAGCATGCGCGGCCGTTGCCCGCAGCGGTGCTCACCGATGACCCGCTGCCGGCTGGCACCCAGGTGCTGCTGGGCTGGCCGCGCGCACAGCTGCCGACCGGCTGGGTGGCCAGCAGCCCCTACCTGGAAGTGCCACAGGTGATCGTGCGGCGCGAGGGTGCAGCGGCAGTGCTGGGGTTGGAGGGACTGCGTGGCCGCAGCGTGGCCAGCCCGGACCGGCTGCCGCTGGACGCATTGCTGGCCGAACAGGCCCCGGGTGCGCAGCTGCTGGCACCGGCGCCGCTGGACCACGCGCTGTCACTGCTGCGCGCCGGGCTGGTCGATGCCGTGGTGGCCAATCTCGCCGAAGTCGAAGCCGCGCTTCGCGCCGTGCCGGGTGACCCTCTGGTGATCGCAGCACCCGCTGGCTTCGGCGATGCACTGGTGCTGGCCGCTGTACCGGCCTGTGCCGCGGTGGTCGCTGCCTTCGACCGGGAGCTGCAGCGGGAGGGCGATGCGCGTCGGGCATCGGTTCGCAGTGCCTGGCTGCCGGAACTGCCACGTGCGCGTCCGGCCGGTTCGGCACTGCGCTGGCTGGTGCCGGTGTCGCTGATCCTGCTCGCGCTCATACTGCTGCATGCCTTCGGCTACTGGCGCGTGCATCGCGAGAGCGTGCGTCGCCGGGTGCTGGAGCAGCGCTTGCACGAAGTCACCGCGAACCTGCCGGCGGTGGTCTACCAGGCGCGCCGTTCGGCAACCGGCCACTACAGCCTGGCGCAGATCGCCGGCGACGTGCAGGCGCTGTTCGGCGTAGCCGTGGAGACTGAGCGGATCGACCATCTGCAGCTGCTGGCGGCCGTGCATGCCGGTGACCGCAGCCGGGTGATGGCGAGCATCGAAGCGGCCGCGCTCGTGCGCGGTCCGATCGACGTTACCTTCCGCACCCGGTCGGCACAGGGCTGGCGCTGGGTCCGATCACAGGGACGACCGTTGCCGTGCGATGACAGCAGCGTGGAGTGGAGCGGCTACTGGATGGACGTCAGCGAAGCCCAGGCGCGTGCAACGGCGTTGGCCGAGGCGCGCCGCGCGGCCGAGCAGGCGGCACTGGCCAAGGGCCATTTCCTGGCGACCATGAGCCACGAGATCCGCACGCCGATGAGCACCCTGCTGGGCATGCTGGAGCGGCTGGCGGGCACGGACCTGGATGCGGGCCAGCGGCAGGTGCTGACCACCGTCGGTGACGCTGCGCAGATGCTGCGGCAGATCCTCGACGATGTGCTGCACAGCCAGCGCCTGCAACCGGCGCCCCTGCAGCTGCGTCCGACCGATCTGGCGGCGCTGGTGCGCGCGGTGCAGCAGCTGTTGATGCCCGTCGCGGCCAGCCGCGGGCTGCACCTGTGCAGCGAGATCGACCCGACGTTGCAGCCCTGGTCGCTGGCTGACGGGCTGCGCCTGCGGCAGGTCCTGTTCAACCTGGCCGGCAACGCGCTCAAGTTCACCCTGCAGGGAAGCGTGGTGTTGCAGGTCCACGTGCTGCAGCAGCGCGACGGCGGCCAGCAAGTGCGCCTGCAGGTGACCGACACCGGCGTGGGCATCAGCGTGGAACGGCAACAGGCGGTGTTTGCCGCCTACGAGCAGGCCGAGGCGTCGACCACGCGCCGTTTCGGCGGCAGTGGCCTGGGGCTGTCGATCTGCCGCGAGCTGGCGACGTCGATGGGCGGACGTCTGCACCTGCGCAGCGTGCCCGGCAAGGGCACCACTGTGTGGCTGGAGCTGGACCTGGCGGCCTGTGCGGCCCCCGCTGCGGGACCGGCGACCGCACGGCCCGCGCAACGACCGTTGCCGCCGGCGCGGGTGCTGGTGGCCGAGGATCATCCGACCAACCTGCAGTTGCTGGCACAACGTCTGTGCGAGCTGGGACTGCAGGTGCACGCCTGCGGCGACGGCCAGCAGGCCTGGGAGGCCTGGCAGGCGCAACCGTTCGACCTGGTGATCACCGACTGCCATATGCCGCACATGGATGGCTTCGCGCTGGCCCGGGCGATCCGTAGCGATACCCGCGCTGCCCATGCTCCGGTGCCGATCATTGCGTTGACCGCCAGCGTGCTGGAACGCACGCGCGAGGCCTGCCGTGAGGCGGGCATCGACCATTTCCTGGCCAAGCCGCTGGAGGCGCACGAACTGCGCGCGCTGCTGGAAGTGCTGCTGTTGCCGGACTCAGTGCGCCAGTAGGCGGACGATGCTGGCAGCGGCGTCGCGGCCTTCGGCCACCGCGGTTACCACGAGATCGGCACCACGCACCGCGTCGCCACCGGCGAACAGGCGTGGATGCGCGGTCTGGAACGGCAGGCGGTCCTTGCCGCCGGCGAGGATGCGGCCATTGGGCTGGCCTTCCACCCCCAGTTCCGCCAGCCACGCCGGCACGCTCGGCGAGAAGCCGAAGGCGATGATCACCACGTCTGCCTCCAGCAGTGACTCACTGCCTTCGATCGGCACCGCGTTCTGGCGGCCATTGGCATCGGGCTCGCCCAGCCGGGTCTCGACCACGGTCACGCCGATCACCTCGTCGTCGGCGCCGGCTTCGATCGACAGCGGCTGCCGGTTGAACAGGAAGCGCACCCCTTCCTCGCGTGCATTGGCGACTTCGCGCGCGCTGCCGGGCATGTTGGCTTCGTCGCGGCGATAGGCGCAGGTGACCTTGGCCGCGCCCAGCCGCACCGCACTGCGCACGCAGTCCATGCCGGTATCGCCACCGCCCAGAACCACCACGCGCTTGCCGTTGAGGTCGGGCAGGGCGATGGTGTCTTCCCAGCCGGCGATCGGCCGGCCCTTCGGATCATCGCCGCCGACGATGCGGCTGTTCTGCACCAGGAACGGTAGCGCCGGCAGCACGCCCTTCAGGTCCTGGCCGACCAGGCCACCATCGGTATAGCGGTAGGCGCCGGTGCCGATGAACACCGCATCGTGACTGTCCAGCAACTGCTGCACGCTGAGATCACGGCCGATCTCCACGCCCAGGCGGAACTGCACGCCCATGCCTTCCAGTACGTCACGGCGGCGATGGATCACATCCTTGTCCAGCTTGAAGCTGGGAATGCCGAACTGCAGCAGGCCACCGATCTGCTCGTAGCGGTCGTAGACCACGGCGGCAATGCCGGCGCGTGCCAGGCGGTCGGCACAGGCCAGCCCGGCCGGGCCGGCACCAATCACCGCCACACTGTGGCCGGTCGGCTGCACCGCGCCCAGGTCCGGGCGCCAGCCACTGGCCAGTGCGGTATCGACGATGTACTTCTCCACCGCGCCGATGGTGACCGCGCCGAATTCCTCCAGCGTGCAGCTGCCTTCGCACAGCCGATCCTGCGGGCAGACCCGGCCGCACACTTCCGGCAGCGGGTTGGTGCTGTGGCACAGCGTGGCGGCCTCGTGGATACGGTTTTCCTGCACCAGCTGCAGCCACTGCGGAATGGCGTTGTGCACCGGGCACTTCCAGCTGCAGTACGGGTTGCCGCAGTCCAGGCAGCGGCCCGCCTGGTACTGGGCGTCTTCCTTGCCGAACTTGCCGTACAGCTCGCCCCAGTCGCCGGACGTGCGCAGTTCCACCGGGATGCGCTGCGGCATGGTGCGGGGCAGGTCGAGGAACTGGAAGGCGTGCTTGCGGCTCATGGCGGACTCTGTGGTGTTTTCCGGATGCCGGCCAGCGGCCGGCACTACGTGATCCTGGGATGCCGGCCAGCGGCCGGCACTACCGTTATGCGGCGCGTCGCAGGGTTTCGGTCAGCGACTCGATGCTGGCGGCCTTGGGTTTGACCAGCCAGAACTTGCCGATGTAGTCGCGGAACTCGTCCAGGATCTGCTGTGCCCAGATGCTGCCGGTCAGCTCGCGGTGGCGGCCGATCAGGCGGTGCAGGTGCTGGCGGTAGTTCTCGAAGCCTTCGGCGGACACGCGATGGATGTCGATCAGCTCGTGGTTGTAGCGGTCGACGAAATCGCGGTCCACGTCCAGCACGTAAGCCAGACCACCGGTGAAGCCGGCGCCGAAGTTCAGCCCGACCTTGCCCAGCACCAGCACCACGCCATCGGTCATGTACTCGCAGCAGTGGTCACCAGCACCTTCCACCACCGCCAGCGCGCCGGAATTGCGCACGGCGAAGCGCTCGCCGGCACGACCGGCAGCGAACAACTCGCCGCCGGTGGCGCCGTACAGGCAGGTGTTGCCGATGATCGCGGTGCTGCGCGCTTCGAAGCGGGCGCCACGCGGTGGACGCACCACCAGTCGGCCGCCGGCCATGCCCTTGCCGACGTAGTCGTTGGCTTCGCCTTCCACTTCCAGGTGCAGGCCGCCGACGTTGAAGGCGCCGAAGCTCTGCCCGGCACTGCCGCGGAAGCGCAGTTCCAGCGGTGCCTCCGCCATGCCCTGGTTGCCGTGCGCGCGCGCCACCGCACCGGCCAGGCGCGTGCCGATGCTGCGATCGGTGTTGTGGATCAGGAAGCGGTGCTCGCCGCCACGCTTGTGCTCGATGGCCGGCGCCAGCAGGCCGTCCATCTGCGTGGCCAGGCTGTCCGGCGATTCGTACAGGCGTTGCGCCGCGCAGTGGCTGCCCTCGTAACGGCTGTCGGCCAGCAGGCGCGACAGATCCACGCGCACGCCGTCGCGCGGTGCGGCGTCGATCTGGCGCAGCAGGTCGGTACGGCCCACGATTTCTTCCAGCGAACGCGCGCCCAGGTACGACAGCCAGCCACGCACTTCCTCGGCCAGCAGGCGGAAGAAGTTCTCCACGCGCTCGGGCTGGCCGGTGAAGTGGTTCTCGCGCAGGCGCTCGTCCTGTGTGGCCACGCCGGTGGCGCAGTTGTTGAGGTGGCAGATGCGCAGGTACTTGCAGCCCAGCACGATCATCGGCGCGGTGCCGAAGCCGAAGCTGTCCGCGCCCAGCAGTGCGGCCTTGACCACGTCCAGGCCGGTCTTCAGGCCGCCATCGGTCTGCAGCAGGGTACGCCCGCGCAGGTCGTTGGCCAGCAGCGCCTGGTGCGCTTCGGCCACGCCCAGCTCCCACGGCACGCCGGCGTAGCGGATCGAGCTGACCGGCGAGGCACCGGTGCCGCCGTCATGGCCGGAGATGGTGATCAGGTCCGCACCGGCCTTGACCACGCCTGCGGCAATCGTGCCGACGCCGGCATGGCTGACCAGCTTCACCGACACCAGCGCGGTCGGGTTGACCTGCTTGAGGTCGTAGATCAGCTGCGCGAGGTCCTCGATCGAATAGATGTCGTGGTGCGGCGGCGGCGAAATCAGGCCGATGCCCGGACGCGCATAGCGCAGCCGCGCGATCAGTTCGTTGACCTTGTGCCCGGGCAGCTGGCCGCCTTCGCCGGGCTTGGCGCCCTGCGCGACCTTGATCTGCAGCACCTCGGCATTGACCAGGTATTCGGCCGTGACGCCGAAGCGGCCCGAGGCCACCTGCTTGATCTTGCTGCGCTTGGCGGTGCCATAGCGTGCGGGATCTTCGCCGCCTTCGCCGGAATTGCTGCGGCCGCCGAGGCGGTTCATGGCGATGGCCAGGGCCTCGTGCGCCTCCGGCGACAGGGCGCCGAGGCTGATCGCTGCGGTATCGAAGCGCGGGAACAGGGCGCTGGCCGGGGCGACCTCGTCCAGCGGCACCGGCATTGCGGCCGGCACCAGTTCCAGCAGGTCGCGCAGCGCCGAGGGCGGGCGCGCGTGCACCGCATCGCAGTACTGCTGCCACGCACGCGGGTCGCCGCTGCGCGCCGCGCGCTGCAGGGTGGTGACCACGTCCGGGTTGTACATGTGGTACTCGCCGCCGTGCACGTACTTCAGCAGGCCGCCCACGTCCACGTCCTGCTGCGCGTCCCAGGCCTGGGTGCACAGCTCGCGCGCGTCGGCATCCAGGCGTGCGAAGCCGGCGCCGCCGATGCGCGAGGCGGTGTCCGGGAAGCACATGTCCACAACCTCGGGTTCCAGGCCGATGATCTCGAACAGCTGGGCACCGCGGTAACTGGCCACGGTACAGATGCCCATCTTCGAGATGATCTTCGACAGGCCCTTGTAGATGCCCTTGCGGTAGCGGCGGCCGATCTGCGACTGCTCGCCGCCCTTGCTGAGCTTGAGGATGCCGCGACGGCCCAGGTCGAACAGGGTCTGGTAGGCCAGGTACGGATACACCGCGGTGGCACCGAAGCCGAGCAGGCAGGCCATGTGGTGCGGGTCGCGCGCGGTGCCGGTTTCGACGATCAGATTGACGTCGCAGCGCAGCCCCAGCCGCGAGAGGTGGTGGTGGATGGCGCTGGTGGCGAGCAGGGCATGCACCATCGGCCGACCGGCCACCGGGTAGCGGTCGGACAGCAGCAGCATCACCATGCCCTGGCGCGCGGCCTGCTCGGCCTCGCTACAGATGCGCTCGATGCCGGCACGCAGGCCCTCGTCTTCGCTGTAGGACAGATCAAGCAGGCGGTTGGCCTGCACGTACTGGTCCATCTTCAACAGCTGACGCAGCTTGCGCTGGCTCAGCACCGGCGAGTTGAGGATGACGTGGTTCACCGTCTCCGGGCCGGCATGGAAGATGTTGGTCTCCTTGCCGAGCTGGGTGGACAGGGACATCGCGCAGTCTTCGCGCAGCGGATCGATCGGCGGGTTGGTGACCTGCGCGAAGGCCTGGCGGAAATAGTCGTACAGCGGACGGCTGCGCTGGCTCAGCACCGCCATCGGTGTGTCGTCGCCCATCGAGCCGGTGGCTTCCTGCTCGGTCTCGGCCAGTGGCCGCAGCACCTGTTCCACTTCCTCGCTGCTGAGCTGGTAGAGCTTGTGATAGCTGCGCAGGGTGGCTTCGTCGAACGGTTCTTCCACCAGCGACGGGTCGATCAGTTCGGTCTGCAGGTAGGTCACGCCCTGCTGCAGCCACTGCTTGTACGGCGCGCGACCGCGGTTGATGCGGTCCACCGCGTCCGAATCGAGCAGGTCGCCGCGCTTGAGGTCGATGGCCACCATTTCGCCGGGGCCGAGCTTGCCCTTGCGCACCACGCGCTCGGTCGGCACTTCCCACACGCCGGCTTCGGAGGCGACCAGGAAGTGGCGGTCAGCGGTGAGCATCCAGCGCGCCGGGCGCAGGCCGTTGCGGTCCAATGTACACACCGCATAGCGGCTGTCGCAGGCGACGATGCCGGCCGGGCCGTCCCACGGCTCGCTGTTGAGGCCGTGGAATTCGTAGAAGGCGGCCAGGTCGGGGTCCTTGAACTCCAGCGACTGGGTGGCCGGCGGCACCAGGATGCGCAGCGCCTGGATCAGCTCCATGCCACCGGCAACCATCAGCTCCAGCATGTTGTCCAGGCTCTGCGAATCCGAACCGTGCATGGAGATCACCGGATCGAATTCGGCGATGTCGAAGCGCGGCGTCTTCCACACCTTGCTGCGCGCCTGCGCCCAGCGACGGTTGCCTTCGATGGTGTTGATCTCGCCGTTGTGGGCGAGCATCCGGAACGGGTGCGCCAGCGGCCAGCGCGGCAGCGTGTTGGTGGAGAAGCGCTGGTGGAACACGATCGCGCTGGAGGCCAGTTCGCGGCGTTGCAGGTCGGGGAAGAAGCGGCTGAGCTTGTCCGGCAGCACCATGCCCTTGTAGCTGAT
The DNA here is from genome assembly GCF_001807895.1 of Stenotrophomonas sp. HMSC10F07. Lineage (NCBI taxonomy): Bacteria > Pseudomonadati > Pseudomonadota > Gammaproteobacteria > Lysobacterales > Lysobacteraceae > Stenotrophomonas > Stenotrophomonas sp. HMSC10F07. The sequence continues at coordinate 8,884 of NZ_KV791413.1, read as the reverse complement.
CGCATCCGGGGTGAGGGTGGTGACGTAGAAGTCGGCATGGTCGCGCAGCTGCTGTTCGCTGCGGCGACGGGCCAGGAACAGCGCCAGCGCGAAGCCGGCATCATCCTGGCCGACGCCGGCATCGACGAACACCTGCTCGATGCGTGGCAGGGTGTCGCGCGCCAGCTGGCCGCAGACGCTGTCGTCGGTGGGTACCTCGCGCCAGCCGGCGACCTTGCAGCCGACCGCTTCGACCTGCGCCTGCAGCTGCGTGCGGCAGGCGTGTGCAGCCTCGGCATCGTGCGGCAGGAACACCAGGCCGGCAGCGAAGCGTGCGGCGACGGCGATGCCGGCTTCACTGGCCAGCAGTTTCAGGAACGCATCGGGGCGGCGCAGCAGCAGGCCGCAGCCATCGCCGGTCAGGCCATCAGCGGCGACGCCGCCACGGTGGGTCATGCGCGAAAGCGCGGCGATGGCGGTATCAACCAACAGGCGCGAAGGTTGATCGTCGAGCTGGGCGACCATGCCAAATCCACAGGCATCGCGCTCGGAGCGCGGGTCGTAAAGCCCTTGGCGGTTGCGGGGGGCCATCTCTACCTCGATGCGTATAGGGTTGGCGGCGACACTCGTCCCCGCTCATTCCCTGGAGCGCATCGTGAGGCCACCGGATGCCTCGACTAGATCACAGGTTGCTGCAGCGCCGCAATACACGGTTGCAGGTGCAACAGAACGCGCCGGCATCCCGTGCCGGCGCGCGGTCGGGCTCAGCCGCAGCGCACGCCGCTGACCAGGCCCTTGTCGTCCACTTCGATGTTCAGGCGGTCGCCGAGGAACTCCATGGTGGCGACGTCATTGGGCTTCATGACGCGCAGCTGGTGGGCACCGGCATCTTCCTGCGCCTGCTTGCCCAGCGCGTCTGCGTAGGCCTGGCCGACCAGGCTCTGCACCTGGCTGGCATCGCAGGTGCCGACCGGCGGTGCCTCGGTGGCCTTGCCGGTTTCGTCGGCCGGCGCCTTGGCGGCTTCGGCCGCCTGCTGGGCGTGGGCAGTGGCCGAATCCTGTTCATCCAGCGCCGGAGCCTGGCAGGCGGTCAGGGCCAGCACGGCCGGCAGCAGCAGGGCGGAGAGCGAACGGGCGCGAATCGGGAACGACATCATGACTCCGGAAGGGATTGTGAAAGCCCGAGCATAGCGGCGAACCGACCCTCACGTGTTTGTCTTCTGTTATCGACAGGTTCGCGGCATCGCGACGGCGACACTGCGGTCATGCCAACCTCCTCTACCCCCGAACGACAGGCCGCGCGCGCGGCCGGCCTGCGCTATGTCGATGACACCCAGCCAGGCATCAGCCGGCGTCGCGCCGGCAAGGGCTTCAGTTACCGCGATGCCGATGGCCACGCGGTTCGCGATGCCGCCACCCTGCAGCGCATCCGTGCGCTGGCGATTCCACCTGCGTATACCGCCGTGTGGATCTGCGCCCACGCCAATGGCCACCTGCAGGCCACCGGCCGCGATGCGCGTGGACGCAAGCAGTATCGCTACCATGCCGATTGGGCGAAGGAGCGCGATGCCGGCAAGTTCGACCGCATCATCGCCTTTGGCGAGGCGTTGCCCACGCTGCGGCGGCGGCTGTCGCGCGATCTGAAGCAGCCCGGCTTCCCGCGCGACAAGGTGCTTGCGGTGGTGGTGGCCCTGCTGGCCGACACCCTGGTGCGGGTGGGTAACGAAAGCTATGCACAGGAAAACAAATCCTACGGGCTGACAACGCTGCGCAACCGCCACCTGGACCTGCTGCGCGGTGGCCGCGTGCGCATGCGCTTCCGGGGCAAATCCGGGCAGTTGCACGAGGTGGTGGTGGGCGATCGGCGGCTGGGCACGCTGGTACGCGGCATCCAGCAGCTGCCCGGGCAGGCGCTGTTCCAGTACCGCGACGACGAAGGCGCGCTGCAGCCGGTGGATTCCGGCGCGGTGAACGACTACCTGCGCGAGGTGATGGGCGAAGACTTCACCGCCAAGGACTTCCGCACCTGGGGCGGCACGCTGGCGGCGGTACAGGCATTGGCCGCCACCGAACTGCCGGAACCGGCCAGCCAGCGCGCGCTGGCCAAGGCGCAGCGTGAAGTGGTCTGCCAAGTGGCGGCACGGCTGGGCAACACGCCGGCCGTGTGCCGCAAGGCCTACATCGACCCGTGCGTGTTTGCCGGCTGGGAGCGCGGTGAGCTGGCCTCGCTGGCCGGCCTGCGAGGCCCGCGGCAGTGGGAGCAGGCCACGCTGAAAGTGCTGCGCCGGGCGCGGCGGCTCAGTCGCAGTCGTCAGCCGCAGTAGATCGCAACGATGTTGTTGGTCCGGCCCTTCTCGATGGTCAGGCGGTCGCCGCCTTCGCTGGCCGGCGGCACCCGCGGCCCGTCATGGCGCAGTACCCGTACGTGCAGGCTGTCGCTGTCCACGCGTGCGCGGGCCACGGTGGCGTCCGAGGCGGCCAGGCCCACCGCGCCGCGCACCCTGTCGCTGTGGCACTGGCCGGAGATCACGCCGTCGATCGGCTGCACCTGGGCCATCGGCGTGCTGCTGCAGGCGGCAAGGGCAAAGCAGGCGGCGGCGGTGGCGATGGCAAGTTTCATGGCGGCGCTCCTGGTGTGATTGCGTGCAGGGTGCGACGTCAGACGTGGTGGCGGAATGAATGCCGTGCACATCGTGGACACGGCGCGCTCACCGCCGCCAACAGCGTGGGTGGAGACACTGCAGGAGCGGCATGGGCCGCCCTCCGGTAGTGCCGGCCGCTGGCCGGCAGCCCCTTTCCCTCCCGAGGAGACCTGCATGGCCACCACCAGCAAGACCCCCGCCCGCCGTAAGGCATCGCCGAAAGTGCGCAAAGGCAGCACCCCGACCAAGACGGTCGCCGACCCTGATCGCCCGCGCGTGGTGAAGACCGCAACCCGCAAGGCAGCCGCCAGTGATCCACGGGCGGCACGCGTCGCTGCACGGCAGCGGCGCCTGCAGGACCAGGAGAAGGCCAAGGACGCCCGCGCGGCCAAGAAGGCAACGAAGAAGACCGCCACCCAGGCCGGCGCACGCCGGCAGCCGGAGGCGATGCCGGCACAGCAGCTGGCCAAGCCCGGCCACGAGCACGAACTGGAGCTGGCGCCCCGTTTCCTTGCGCCCGACTACACGGGCAGCGGCAAGCTGCAGGGCATGCGTGCGATCGTCACCGGTGGCGACTCCGGCATTGGCCGTGCGGTGGCAGTGTTGTTCGCGCGCGAAGGTGCGGATGTGGCGGTACTGCACCTGGACGAGGCCGAAGACGCGGACATCACTCGCCAGCACGTGGAACGCGAAGGCGGCCGCTGCGTGGTGATCGCCGGCGATGTGCGCGATCCGCGTTTCTGCAACAAGGCCGTCAAGCAGGTGGCCAAGGCGTTCGGCGGCATCGACATCCTGGTCAACAACGCCGCGTTCCAACTGCACTGCGAGCGCCTGGAAGATCTGGAGGATGCGCACCTTCAGGAGACCCTGCAGACCAACATCGGCGGTTACATCCAGATGGCGCGTGCGGTACTGCCGCATCTGGGCGAAGGCGCGAGCATCATCAACACCGGCTCGGAAACGGGGATCTTCGGCAGCAAGGCGCTGATCGACTATTCCGCCACCAAGGGCGCGATCCATGCGTTCACCAAGGCGCTGGCCAGCCAGCTGCTGCCGCGCGGCATCCGCGTGAACTGCGTGGCGCCAGGGCCGGTATGGACGCCGCTGAACCCCGCCGACAAGCAAGCCGAAGACGTGGCGGAGTTCGGCAAGGACAGCGACATGGGCCGGCCGGCACAGCCTGAAGAGCTGTCACCGGCGTATGTGTTCCTGGCTTCGCCGGTCTGTGCAAGCTACATCAGCGGGGCGATCCTGCCGGTGATGGGTGGGCCACGCGGCTGAGTTGTGATGGTTCCCGCCTGAATCCGGCGGGGCAGCGAAGGTGTGCGACCTGTCGAAGGCCCCACCGTGCGATTGGGGTAGGCTGATCCTGTACCGACCATGTTCAAGGACCGACCATGCCCGAAATGGATATCAATGCCGCAGCCAACGAGGTCGTCGCCCTGCTGCGGCGGAACGATGCGCGTGCTGCCGCCACCCGCCTCCAGGCCCTGCACGACGGCCAGAGCGCAGTGGTGCAGGAATCGCTGGATCGCTATATCTCGGCGCGTGCGGCCGCCGAGCTTGAGGGCCTGCGCCGGAACGGGGGCGTGGCCGCAGCCGATGCAGCTACGGTGAATCCGATGCTGGATCGCTTGGGCGAGGCGACGCGCCCGCCGCGGATGCCCGATGCTGCCGAGACAGCGGGATTGAGCCAGGCCCAGCAGTACGACGTTTATGGCAGCATCGTGGCCCAGCGCGGCAACATCGCAGCGAACGATGCAATGGCAACCCAGGACCGCGTGGTGCTGGGGTTGCGCGATGAGAACCGCACGACCGAGGCGCGCGGACGTGGGGTCTACGATGACCGCATCGTGGTGCTGTGGAAGGATGCGCAGGGCCGCGGCCATGTGCGCGAGTTCAACCAGGCCACGACCGAGCCGACCGCCCAGTACGACGGCCATGCCAGGACCGCGCCGCGCAGCCCGGGCTTTGGCAATGTGGCGCCGCGTACCAAGACCGAGGGTGAGGATGTCAACGGCGACCGGGTTAAGGATCTGGGGCGCCTGGGCGAGGGCACTACCGAGATGCGCGCGACCACCCATCCGCGCAATGGCCATCCCGATGAGTTCGCGCTGCGTCCTTCGCAGGACGCGATCACTGCGGGCGCCGGACGGGTGGAGCGCGACAGCAATGGCGATGGCTGGTTCGATGCGCGTGATACCCAGGGCGTGCAGGACCTCAACGACACCTTCAAGATCCATCGTGGCAGCCGGTCCAACACCGATTCGGCCGGTTGCCAGACCATCGGTGGCGGCGAGTATGACGACTTCGTGTCGACGGTGCGCGGCACGCCTGGGCAGAACCGCTGGCAGTACGTGCTGACCTCGGTTGCACCCGGCCAGACGCGCGAATTGGGGCAGGACGTGCCGCTCGCGGCCAACGAGGACCCCCGTCAGCCGCAGCATCGCGATCATGCCCTGCAGCAGCAGATCAGTACGCGCCTGCAGGCCCTGGGCGGACGCTACGCCGAGCATGCCGAGGACTACAGCCTGGTGATGCTGCGCGAAGCGAAGGCCGCGGGCATCACCCAGGTCGACCAGATCGTGGCCAGCAATCCCAGCGCCGGCCGTGCGGCGGGCGAGACACTGTTCCTGGTGCAGGGCAGCCCGGGCGATCCTGCGGCGCTGCGCGCAGTGGTCAATGCGGCCGAGGTGCGCGAGACCGCAGTGGAATCCAGCCTGCGCCAGCTGCAGCAGCAATCGCGCGAACAGGCTGCACCTGTGCCCGCGCCGGCACAGCAGCAGGAAGCGCCGGCGATGGGAGGGCGTTGATCGATGATCCGATCGCAGCTGACGCCGAGCGTTCCATTGATGCTGCTGCTGGCCTGCAGCGCCTGCGCGCCCGCTGGAGAGCGCGTCGCGCCGGTGGCGCCCACTGCCAGCTCGGCCGCGAAACCGGAGGCCCTGCCTGCGCAGACCCTTCCCACGGATCGCGGACTGCCCGCATTGCCGAAGACTTCCGGCAGCGTCCATCCCGGCGGCCGCTACGCTACGTTGCCCGAACCTGCCAGGCAGGTGCTGGCGCAGTTGAAGTGCAACGTGGAGAGCGCCAGCAAGGTGCAGGTGCTCTCCATTCCCGCGCAGGATGGCCAGCAGGATTTCATGGTTACTGATCGCAGCGGGCCGCGTTTCCGCTATTGGATGCGGTCGTTCTCCGGCAGTGGCGGTATCACCGGCTATCTGGTGCAGCTGCAGGGCTGCCCGGCAACCACCACGGGCATGCGCGCCTACATCGCACAGGGAGCCGCACCGCTGCAGGATGTCACCGCATCCATCCTGGCGCAGGCCGGGTTGCCCGATGCGGCGACCATGACGGCCTATGAGGACAAGGGCGCGGGCGATCTGTTCGCCTTCATCGGCGTGCTGGACAAAGTGCCCGTGCTGCGTTGGGTGGCCGAAGCCGACCCCGAACAGCCACTGACCGCCGATGCACGCAGCTTCGACCATGGCAATGCCATGCACGGCGGTTTCCTGCGCTGGAACCAGGATCACTTTGAAGTGTCCAGGACCGTGCCGGCCGGGTTATGGCCCTGCGATGACAGCCCGCTATTGCCGTGCCAGGGCGACCCGTTCGTGACCGGGCGTTGAGGCATCGCGCGCATAGAAATCGGCAATGCGTGGAATGAACTGCTGTGGATTGGCACCGACAAGATTGGTCAGTACCACCACCGCCACGCCGCGCTCGGGATAGACCACGAAGGCCGAGCGCGCACCGCCGATACCGGCCACCTGAAGGTCGGGCGATGCGTGCAACACCGGCCAGCCACCCGCCCACGGGCCGGCACGGCCATCCGCCAGGCGCTCCACGCTCCACATCCGCCGCAGGGCCGTCTCCGGCAGCAGGCGGCCTTCGGTCAGCGCGACCAGCCAGCGCGCGGTGTCGTCGGCGGTGGTGAGGATGCCGCCACCCGCCCACAGCGAAGGCGGTATGTCGTAGAACCAATGCGACAGGCGGGACGGCGCATCTACATCGTCGGTGGCACGCGGGGCCAGGCTGTACATCGTCGCAGCATCCGGAATCAGGTCGTAGCTGTCGCCGAAGGTGGTGCGGGCCATCCGCGCGCTGCTGAACTGGCCGGTGGCGAGGAAACGTTCGTAGGGCATGCCGGATTGCTGCGCGATGATCCGCGCCAGCAATACGTAGTTGGTCTGGTTGTAGGCGAAGCGCTGCCCAGGCGCCGCTTCCAGCGGTCGAGCTGTCACCGCCGCCCATGCCTGTGCTTCGGAACCTCCGCCCAGCAGCCCGTTCGCATCAAGGATGTCCGGAAGGCCGGAGGTATGCGCCAGCAGCTGGTGTACGCGTACGTCTCTCCACGCTGGCGGAAGATCACCCAGATATCGCGAGGCCGGCGCGTCCAGATCCAGCTGCCCTTGCTGAGCCAGCTGCGCGGCAGCCACGCCGGTAAACGCCTTGGTGGCCGAATTGAGCGGGAAGCGGGTGTCCCGCGAGGCAAGCACGCCGTTCTCGACGTTGGCCAGGCCGTAGGCTTCGGAGAGCACGATCTGCCCGTCCTTGACCACCGCGACCTGCAGCCCGGGGATGCGCTGCTCCAGCATGATCTGGCGGATCAGGCGGCGGGTCTGGTCGTTGGCCTGGTCCTGGCTGGCAGAGACGGCGGCGAAGGGCAGGGCACTGATGAGCATGAGCACGACTCGGAGCGTTGGGCGGAACATGCGGAATTCCAGCGGGCGTTGCGAATCGGATGCAGACAGCGCGTCGAAGGTTTAAGCGCTCGGTGCCCTACCGTTCGTCGGCCCGTGACTTCCGGGGGGTTGACTACAGCTGTCGTCAAGCTGACAGTGGCGACACGTGTAGTCAAGGGAGTGGTGTCATGCGCGGCAAGACCATCGGGGACCAGGAACTGGCCCTGCTGCAGTACATCGATGAACATGCGCCGGCCAGTGTCGGCGAGGTCGCCAGTGGCTACGGCGAGGCCCGCGGGCTGGCCCGCTCCACTGTGCTGACGATGATGGAGCGCCTGCGGGCGAAGGGGTATCTTCAGCGCCGGCAACAGGACGGTATCTACCGCTACCAGGCCACCCGCGGCCCGCAGAGCGTGCTGCAGGGCGCGGTGGCGCAGTTTGTCGACAACACCCTGCAGGGCTCGGTGTCGCCGTTCGTGGCCTATCTGTCGCAGCGGCAGAAGGTCAGCGACAACGAACTGGCCGAACTGGAAGCGCTGGTCGCCCAACTCCAATCGCGTCGCCACGAGGGCTGAGCCATGGACACCACGATGCTGATCCCGATGATGGAACGGCTGGGCTGGACCAGCCTGCAGACCGTGCTGCTGGTAGCCCTGGTATATGGCGTGTGCCGCGCGCTGCCGTCACTGTCGGCGGCGACCCGCTGCCGCCTGTGGTGGCTGGTATCGCTGCAGGCCGTGCTTGGCCTGTTCTGGAGCCAGCCGCTGCAGCTGGCCTGGCTGCCCGCACCGCAGGCGGTGGCGATGACCGCAACCGACGTGGCCGCTGACATCGTCTACCCGCTGGCCCCGGAGGCCTCTGCGCAGTTGCTGGCCGCGATGCCGCTGCCCACGGCCGAAGTACCGGCAGTTGCATGGTGGGCGGTCGCACTGGCCGCGCTGTGGCTGTCCGGCGTGCTGATGATGGGGCTGCGCACCTTCGGTGAGTGGCGCCGCTGCCGCGCACTGCTGGCTGCGGCGTATCCCTGCGAGGACGAGGCGCTGGTGCAGGCCCTGCAGTTGGCTTCCGATGCACATGGTGTGCGGCCTGCGCCGCGGTTGTGGATGAGCACGCAGGTGGACGCACCGCAGCTGGTCGGTCCGTTCCGCCCGGTGCTGCTGTTGCCGGCGGGCGAGAACGCCCTGCAGGGCGACGCGCTCGACCTGGCCCTGACCCACGAACTGCAGCACCTGCAGCGGCGGGACCTGCAGTGGGGCCTGCTGCCTGCGCTGGCCCAGCACCTGTTCTTCTTCCATCCGCTGCTGCGCCTGTCGGTGCGTGAATATGCACAAGCGCGCGAAGAAGCGGTGGACGCAGCGGTGGTGGGCCAGCACGCTGCCAGCCGCCAGGCCTATGGCCGTCTGTTGCTGCAGCTGGGGGTGGCACCGCAGCCGCACCTGGGCGTGGCCAGTGCCGCACCGGATGCCACCAGCCTCAAGCGTCGCCTGCTCTCGTTGCAGCCACGCCGTGCCTGCCCCCGCATCCTGGCGATGGCGTTGACGGCGGCCGTGGTAGCGCAACTGCGCAGCGAGCATGGCA
>NZ_KV791412.1:0-24729 GCF_001807895.1 Stenotrophomonas sp. HMSC10F07 | reverse complement strand
GACGGGGTTGCCGCGGCCGGGCGCTCGCTCAGCGGTGCCGGCAACGGACGGTTGGTCGCGGTTACCGGCGCGGTGCTTGCGACGCTGGCCGTTGCGGTCGGTGCCGGCGTGGCCGTACTGGCCGGCGGTACCGGCTTGCCCTCCAGCGCGGCCTGCGCGCGCGACGCTTCGGCCTTGGCCCGGCGCTGATCCTCGGCGCGCGCGCTGGCGGCCAGTTCGGCGTCGGACATTTCCACTTCCTTGCCCGGCAGCAGGGTGTAGAAGTCGTACTGCGTCGCGGCGGGCTTCTCCGGTTCGGCCGGCTTCGACGTGGCCGGCTGCGCGGCCGGCTGGCTGCCGACATCGCTGTCGGCATCAGCGACCGGGGCCGGCTGCGCGTTCGGGTTCGGCTGCGGACCGGCACGCAGGAAGCCATCGCCTTCGCCCTTGAACAGGTTCGGCGCCGCCAGGAACACCACGGCGGCGATCGCCACACCGGCCACCAGCCACACCCATCCGGGGGTGCCCTGGCTGCTGCTGTTGCGTCGTGCCTGGGTTTTGCCGCGTCGTGCTGCCATGTGTACTGCGTCTCCTGATGCTTACATTTTTTCCGGGGCACTCACGCCCAGGAGTTCGAGGCCGTTGGCCAGCACCTGGCGCGCCGCGCAGGCCAGGGTCAGCTTGGCGTTGCGATCGGTGGCGTCGTCCACCAGCACCGGCGTCCCGTGATACCACGTGTGGAAGGCATGCGCCAATTCACGCAGGTACTGCGCCACCAGGTGCGGCTCCAGCGCCACGCCGGCCGCTTCCACCACTTCCGGATACCGCGAGATCTCGTTCATCAGCCCCAGCGAGGCATCGTCGGCCAGGCGGCCCAGATTGGCCAGGCCATTGCCCTGCTCGTACACAAGGCCCTTTTCCTGGGCCTGGCGCAGCAGGCTGCAGACGCGGGCGTGCGCGTACTGCACGTAGAACACCGGATTGTCGTTGCTCTGCTGGCGGGCCAGGTCGATGTCGAAGGTCAGCTGCGAATCGGGCTTGCGCGCGATCAGGAACCAGCGGGTCGCATCGCGGCCGGCCTCCTCGATCAGGTCGCGCAGGGTGAAATAGCTGCCGGCACGCTTGGACAGCTTCACTTCCTCGCCGCCGCGCATGACGGTGACCATCTGGTGCAGCACGTATTCCGGCCAGCCCTGCGGGATGCCCACTTCCAGCGCCTGCAGGCCGGCGCGTACGCGCGCCAGCGAGCCGTGGTGATCGGCACCCAGTTCGGTGATCGCGCGCTCGTAGCCGCGCTGCCACTTGGACAGGTGGTAGGCCACGTCCGGTACGAAGTAGGTGAAGGTGCCGTCGGACTTGCGCATCACGCGGTCCTTGTCGTCACCGAAATCGGTGCTGCGCAGCCACAACGCGCCGCCTTCCTCGTAGGTGTGCCCGGAGGCCTGCAGCTTGGCCACGGCCTCGGCGACCTTGCCATCGGCGTACAGCGAGCTTTCCAGGAAGTAGATGTCGAAGTCGACGCCGAAGGCGGCCAGGTCCAGGTTCTGCTCGTTGCGCAGGTAGGCCACGGCGAAGCGACGGATCGCCTGCATGTCGTCCGGGTCCTTGGCGCCGACCACCAGCGTGCCTTCCAGGTCAACGCTGGCGCCGGCCATGTAGGCGCGGGCAACATCGGCGATGTACTCACCGCGGTAGCCGCCTTCCGGCCAGCCTTCCTGGTCCGGCGCAATGCCCTTCACGCGGGCCTGCACCGACAGCGCCAGGTTCTCGATCTGTACGCCGGCGTCGTTGTAGTAGAACTCGCGCTTGGCGTTCCAGCCGTTGGCGTCGAGCACGCGGGCCACGCAGTCGCCGATCGCCGCCGCGCGGCCATGGCCGACATGCAGCGGGCCGGTCGGGTTGGCCGACACGTACTCTACGCCCACCGTGCGGCCATTGCCGGACAGGTTGCGGCCGTAGTCGTGGGCTTCCTTGATGACCGACGCGGCTTCGCGCTGGTATGCAGCCGGAGCCAGGTGGAAGTTGATGAAGCCGGGGCCGGCGATCTCGACCTTGCTGACGTCCTCGCTGCGCGGAAGCGCCTCGACCAGCGCCTGAGCCAGTGCGCGCGGATTGCTGCGCGCGGCCTTGGCCAGCAGCATCGCGGCGTTGGTGGCGAAGTCGCCATGGTCACGGGTCTTCGGGCGCTCGACCACGAAGTCCGGCGGCAGGGAGTCGGCGGGCAGGGTGCCATTGGCGCGCAAGGCTTCGATGCCTTGGCTGATCAGGGCGCGGAGGAGATTTTTCACGAGGCCTGCTGTGAGAATGAGCGGCGGAATCGCCCATTTTAGCGCAGATACCCGCGCCCACGCTGACCAGAACATGCCTGTGGGGGGGATCTGCCCGGCCCTGGTCAGGCCCGCTCAGCCGAACAGGCGTGGCTGGGGCGGGGACAGCAGGCCCCGTTCAGCAAATGAAACGGGGCGGCCTTCGCCGACCACGAAGTGGTCCAGCAGGCGTACGTCCACCAGTGCCAGCGCCTGCTGCAGTTCATCGGTGATCCGGGTATCGGCGCCGGAGGGTTCCGGGTCGCCGGAGGGGTGGTTGTGGCTGAGGATCACCGCTGCCGCATTGTGCAGCAGGGCTCGCCGCACCACCTCGCGGGGGTAGACCGGGGCGGCATTGATGGTGCCCTGGAACAGTTCCTCGCAGGCGATCAGCCGGTGGCGGTTGTCCAGGAACAGCGCCATGAAGATCTCGCGGGCCTGGCCGCGCAGGCGGTGCTGCAGGTAGCGGCCGACCGCGGCTGGGTTGTTGCCGACCGCCTCGCCCTGCTGAAGCTCGGCGGCCAGGTAGCGATGGGCCAGTTCCAGGCCGGCGGCCAGGGCACAGCTTCGTGCCGGCCCCAGCCCCGGCAACCGGGCCAGCTCGCGGGCCGGGCGGTCCAGCAGCACGCGCAGGGGGCCATGCGCCTGCAACAGGTCGCGGGCGGTCTGCACCGCGTCGCGTCCACCGAAGCCAGAGCCGAGGAACAGCGCCAGCAGCTCTGCGTCGGACAACGTGGCGGGGCCGCGGGCGATCAGCTTCTCGCGGGGACGTTCCTGCTCGGGCCAGTCATGGATGGGCATGCCTGCATCATCGCCAGCGCGGGTAATGCGTCCCATCAGGGCAGGGCGCACGCCCGGGTAGGCTGTTGCCTCAGTCGCGTCGCGACTGCAGATAGGCGAACAGCTCCTGGTTGTTCTGCAGCCCCAGCTTGCGCTTGGCTTCGGCCTTCTGCCGGCTGATCGTTTTCGGGCTGCGGCCGCAGTGGACGGCGATGGCGTTCACTTTCAGCCCGGCGGCCAACAGGTCCAGCACTTCCTGTTCGCGGGCCGACAGCGCCGCCGGTTCACGCGCGAACATCAGGTCGCGCGCCTGCAGGTGATGGCGCAACTGCTGCGAGACGAACACCTGCCCGGCCATGGCTGCGTTCAGGGCCTGCGGCAACTCGCCGAAATCGGCGCACTTGTCGACCAGGCCACTGACACCTTCACGCAGCAGGCCATCGAGCAGGCCGGGGTGACGGGCGCCGGTGAGCACCACCACGGGCAGGCCCGGGTGGCGTGCGCGCAGCTCAGCGATCAGTTCCGGGCCATCCGGGCCGGTACCCGGCATGGAGAGGTCGGTCAGCACCGCGTCGCAGCCGTGGTGCACGACCAGCTGCAGCAGCTGGGCGCCGTCACGCGCGCTGCCGACGACCTCCATCAGATGGGTCTGCAGCACGATGCGGATGCCGTGCAGGACGACGGGATGGTCGTCGGCGATGATGATGCGCGGGTGCACGCGGGATCCTCGAAAAGCGAAGCGGCACACCAGCGGTGGCCACTGACGATTCTGCAAACGTGGCCGGCCTACAGGTATAGGAAAGTTCCGAATCGCGGTGTCTTGAACCCCGGAAGCGTTGTGGTGCAAGTCCCATCTGCTGATAGCCGCCCGCTATGTGCGCTGTGCACCGGGACATTACCGACCATCGGGTAAGCTAATGCCCTCGTTTGCACAGGAATTCCAGGTGGCTGACTCCCCCAACGCTTCCCCCGCGCCGGCCCGCGCGCTGGAAGGCCAGAAACTGCTGTTGTGCGTCGGAGGCGGGATCGCGGCCTACAAGGCCCTGGAGCTGGTGCGGCGCCTGCGTGACGCGGGCGCCCAGGTGCAGGTGGCGATGACCGCCGGCGCCCAGCAGTTCGTCACCCCCCTCAGCTTCCAGGCCCTGTCCGGGCAGCCGACCCGCACCACGCTGTGGGACAGCGCCGCCGAGCAGGCCATGGGCCACATCGAGCTGGCCCGCTGGGCCGACCGCATCGTGGTCGCGCCGGGTACCGCCGATCTGCTGGCGCGGCTGGCCCAGGGCCATGCCGATGACCTGGTCAGCACCCTGTGTCTGGCCAGCACCGCACCGCTGACGATCTGCCCGGCAATGAACCACCGGATGTGGCTGCATCCGGCTACCCAGGCCAACATCGCCCTGCTGCGCCAGCGCGGTGCGCAGGTGATCGGCCCGGTCGATGGCCCGCTGGCCGAAGGTGAATCCGGCCCCGGTCGGCTGGCCGAACCGGGCGACATCGTGGCCGCGCTGGCGACCAATGGCGGGGTCGTTGCGACGGTTGCCGCGCCGGAAACCCGTGCCCTGCAGGGGTTGCGCCTGCTGATCAGTGCCGGCCCGACCTACGAAGACATCGATCCGGTGCGCTACGTCGGCAACCGCAGCAGCGGCAAGATGGGCTTCGCCCTGGCCGCCGCCGCCGCCGCGCTGGGCGCGCAGGTGGTGCTGGTCAGTGGCCCGGTACAGCTGCCGACGCCGCCGGGCGTGCAGCGCATCGATGTGCGCTCGGCCGCGCAGATGCGCGATGCCGTACTGAAGTCGCTGCCCGCCGACATCTATATCGGTGCCGCCGCAGTGTCCGACTACACCCCGCGCCAGGTCGCCGCGCAGAAGCTGAAGAAGACCGCCGACAGCCAGTCGCTGGTGATCGAGCTGGTGCGCACGCCGGACATCCTGGCCGAAGTCGCCGCGCAGACGCAGTCGCTGAAGCTGGTGGTCGGCTTTGCCGCCGAGACCCATGACGTGGAGAAATATGCTCGCGGCAAGCTGATCGACAAGCGCCTGGACCTGGTGATCGCCAACCAGGTCGGCATCAGTGGCGGTGGTTTCGAGAGCGACAACAATGCCGCCACGGCCTTCTGGCAGGACGGTGAACAGGTATTCCCGGCCACCTCCAAGCGCGAACTGGCCGAACAACTGCTGGCGCTGATCGCGCGGAGACTCCAGGCATGACCCAGGCATCCCTTTCCCAACCGCTGCAGGTCAAGCTGCTCGATCCGCGCTTCGGCGACAGCTGGCCGCTGCCGGCCTACGCCACCGAAGCCAGCGCCGGCATGGACCTGCGCGCGGCGCTGGATACCGCGCTGACCCTGCAGCCGGGCGACACCGCGCTGGTGCCCAGCGGCCTGGCCATCCACATTGCCGACCCGAACCTGTGCGCGGTGATCCTGCCGCGTTCCGGGCTGGGCCATCGGCATGGCATCGTGCTGGGCAACGGCACCGGCCTGATCGATGCCGACTACCAGGGGCCGCTGCTGATCAGCGTCTGGAACCGTGGCCGCGAGGCCTTCACCATCGAGCCCGGCGATCGCATCGCGCAGCTGGTGGTGGTTCCGATTGCCCGCGTCAGCCTGCAGGTGGTGGATACTTTCACCGACAGCGTGCGGGGCACGGGTGGATTCGGCCATACCGGGGTGCGTTGACAGGGGACATCGATGAGCGGCATCGGGGAAGGACAGCGGGGACGGTCGTTGGGTCGCAGTGCACCACTACTGGGGGTGCTGTTGATCCTGTTGGCCGGCTGGTTCGGATGGAGCGCGGTGCAGCAATGGCGGCAGGAGGCCAACGGGCAGGCGCTGGAAGAAGCGCGTGACCAGGCTGTGCAGGGCCTGCAGCAGGCCGCTGCAGGCCAGTTGCAGCAGCTGCAGCAGCAGTTGAAGAACGATCGCGTGCAGCAGGCGCTGCAGGCCGGCGATGCCGCTGCGGCGGCGCTGGCCGTGCGCGAGAGCTGGACCGGAGTTGAGCAGGTCGAGGTGCTGACGGCCGATCTGGCCAACGCCTATGCCGATCCGGCCACCTTCGGGTATGCACGCCTGGCCCTGCTGGAAGCCGCGCTGGCCGAGGCCAGGCCCAGCCTGCGCGTGGTCCGCGACGGCGGCGGCAATCGCCTGGGCCTGGCCGCGCCGGTGCAGCTGGGCAGCTTGGGGCCGGCCGTGATCTATGTGCGCCAACCGCTGCTGCGGCTGACCTCGCCGCTGGACCAGGTGCGCGCGCCGTCCGCCGGCTTCCTTGGCCTGCGCCAGGGCGGCTTCGATCTGGTCACCCAGGGCGACGCGGGCCTGGCCGAAAGTGCGGAAGCCCTTGCGCGCCCGGTTGCAGGCACACCGTTGCGGCTGGTCGCGTCGGTGCCGAATGTCGACGCCGGTCCGCTGGGCCTGGGCGCGCTGGCCAGCGCCATTGTGGCGTTGCTGCTGGCGTTCATTGCCGTGTTGCTGGTGGTGGGACGTGACCGACTGCCGAAGTCGCTGCCCTTGCCGCGCCGCGCCGCAGCGTCCGAGGCCGACCATGGCCCGACCCTGAGCGAGAGCCTGCAGCAGGCGCCGCCACCCGAGGCCGCTGTGACCGGCAGTGGCGATGCCGCGCCACCGCCGCCACCGCCAGTGCCCGCTGAAGAGCTGGCCGCCGGCATCTTCCGTGCTTATGACATCCGCGGCGTGGTGGGCAGTGAACTGACACCGAAGACCGCGGCGCTGATCGGCCAGGCCATCGGCACCGTGGCACTGGAGCAGGGCCTGCGCGAGGTGGTGATCGGTCGCGATGGCCGCCTGTCCGGCCCGGAACTGGCCGCAGGGTTGGCCGAGGGCCTGAGGCGCGCCGGTTGCGCGGTGATCGACATCGGCCTGGCACCGACTCCGGTCGTGTACTACGCCGCCTTCCATCTGCGTACCGGCACCTGCGTGGCAGTCACCGGCAGTCATAACCCGCCCGAGTACAACGGCTTCAAGGTGGTCATCGGCGGCGAGACGCTGTCCGGCGATGCCATCACCGATCTTTACCAGCGCATCGTCGAGGGCCGCCTGGTGCAGGCCGCCGAGCCGGGCGACTACCAGCAGCGCGATGTCAGTGCCGACTACATCCAGCGCATCGCCGATGACGTGCAGCTGGACCGTCCGCTGAAGGTCGTGGCCGATGCCGGCAATGGCGTGGCCGGCGCACTGGCGCCGCAGCTGCTGGAAGCGATCGGCGCCGACGTCATCCCGCTGTACTGCGATGTCGACGGTACCTTCCCCAACCATCATCCCGACCCGAGCGAACCGGCCAACCTGGAAGACCTGGTGCAGACGGTCAAGCGCTTTGGCGCCGATCTCGGCGTTGCCTTCGATGGCGACGGCGACCGGCTGGGCGTGGTGACCGGCGAAGGCCGGATCATCTACGCCGATCGCCTGCTGATGCTGTTTGCTGCCGATGTGTTGATGCGCAATCCGGGCGCGATGGTGATCTACGACGTGAAGTGCACCGGCAAGCTGTCCGACCACGTGTTGCGCAACGGTGGCAGCCCGCTGATGTGGAAGACCGGGCATTCGCTGATGAAGGCGAAGATGCGCGAGACCGATGCCGAGCTGGCCGGCGAGATGAGCGGCCACTTCTTCTTCAAGGAACGCTGGTTCGGTTTCGACGACGGTCTGTACGCCGCTGCGCGATTGCTGGAGATCCTGGCCCAGCGCGAGGAAACGCCGGGCGAGGTGCTGGGCGAGCTGCCGGAAATGGTCGCCACGCCGGAGCTGAAGGTACCGGTGGCCGACGGGACGCCGCATGCCTTGGTGGCGATGCTGGTGGCGGCGGCGCAGTCCCCGGACAACCCGTATGTGGGTGGCCGCCTGTCGACCATCGACGGGCTGCGCGTGGACTTCGCCGATGGCTGGGGCCTGGTGCGTGCCTCCAATACCACGCCGGTGCTGGTGCTGCGCTTCGAAGGCAACGACGAGGCGGCACTGGAACGCATCCAGGCCCTGTTCCGCAGCCAGCTGCAACCAGTGCTGGGCGACACCCCGCTGGGGTTCTGACCGATCCTGGTGGGTGCCGACCGTTGGTCGGCACGCCTTGCCCGCTCTTGGTAGGTGTCGACCTTGGTCGACACACCCTCACCCCTTGAACCGCAACCCCACGCCCGGCTCGGTGAACAGGTAGCGCGAATCCAGCGCCGAATCGCCCAGCTTGTGCCGCAGCTTGCCGACCAGGATGCGCAGGTAGTGGGTGTCGTGCTGGTGGGTCGGCCCCCAGATCTCCTGCAGGATCTGCGGCTGGGTCACCACCCGTCCGGCATTGCGCAGCAGCAGCGACAGCAGCGCGTATTCCTTGCGGGTCAACGCCACCGGCTCACCCTGCAGGGCGACTTCGCGACGCACCAGGTCCACGTGCAGGTGGCCATCGTCGAATACCGGCGGTATGCCATCGGTCGGCACGCTGCGCGTGCGCAACAGCGCCCGCACGCGCGCCATCAGTTCCTGCGTGCCGAACGGCTTGGTCACGTAGTCGTTGGCGCCGGTATCCAGTGCGCGCACCTTCTCGGCTTCGCCGGCGCGCACGGTCAGCATGATCACCGGCACCTGGCTCCACTGGCGCAGCTGTTCCAGGACCTCGTGGCCTTCCATGTCCGGCAGGCCGATATCCAGGATCACCAGGTCCATGTCCTCGCTGGCGGCCAGCTGCAGGCCTTCCTGGCCGGTGGCGGCCTGCCGCACCTGGTAGCCCTGCGCGCGCAGGCTGATGTCCAGGAACCGGCGGATCTGGGTTTCATCATCGATCACCAGCACGCGTGCGGCCGGCACGCTGGCATCAATCGGGGTCGGGCTCATCGTGGGAGGCTGGCTTGAGCAGGGGCAGGGTGATGCGGATCAGGGTACCGCGACCGTCGCGTCCGGGCAGCGCCTGCACGCTGCCGCCATGTGCGCCGATCATGCCCTGGCAGATGGTCAGGCCCAGGCCGGTGCCGTGGCGGCCTCGGTCACCGCGCTCGACGCTGTAGAACATGTCGAAGATGCGCGCGCGCTCGTCATCGGGAATGCCGGGGCCGGCGTCGATCACGTCGATGCGCAGCTGGCCGTCCAGCTCGCGCGCCTGTACCTGCACGGCGGCGTCGGGCGGCGAGAACTTGGCCGCGTTCTCCATCACGTTGAACACGGCCTGTTCGACCAGCGCCGGGTGCACCCAGATCGGTGCCAGCGTGGCTGGAATGTCCAGCTCCAGCCGCACCTTTGGCTGGTAGCGCTGCAGGCGCCGTGCCGCCGAGCCGATCAGCTCGTCCACGCCGATCCAGTCGCGGTTGATCTTCAGCCCTTCGTGGCCGAGCCGGGTCATGTCCAGCAGGTTCTGGATGTAGCGGTCCAGCCGTTCGCCCTCGACCAGGATGGTGTCCAGCAGGGCGCGGCGATCAGCGGTATCCATCGCTGCACCGTAGCTGGCCAGGCTGTCGGCCGACCCGATCATCGCCGCCAGCGGCGAGCGCAGGTCGTGCGACACCGAGGAGAGCAGGGCCGAGCGCAGCCGCTCGGTCTCGTTGCTGACGTGCGCCTGCTCCAGTTCCGCCACCAGCCGCGTGCGCAGCGCGGCCTGGGCGATGTCATCGACCATCGCTTCGGCCAGCTGCCGCTGCTCGGGCAGCAGGCGCGCCTGTGCGCCGGGCAGGTACAGGCCGGCCACGCCGATCGCACGGTCTTCGCCGTCCAGCAGCGGCAGGAACCACCATTGCGCGCCGGCCAGGGTATCGGTGAAACGCCCGCTGGGCTGGCCGTGGCGCAGCGCCCAGTCGGCGGCAGCCAGGTCGGTATCGCCGGGCTGGCTGCGGCCGCCGGCGGCGGTATCGGTGCCGATCCGCAGCCACGCCGGCACGTCCAGGGCCTGCTCCAGCGCATGCCGGCCCGCCTGTGCCACCTCGCCGTTGCCGGCCGCGCTGGCCAGCTGGCGTCCCAGCTGCTGGCGCGCGCGCGCATGGCGGTTGGCCGCACGCAGCGCGATGACCTGCATGCGCAGGCGCGAGGCCAGGCGCCCGGCCACCAGTGCCGCGGCCAGGAACAGGAAAACGGTGATCACGCCCTGGCGTGCACCGATGGCGAAGGTGAAGCGCGGCGCGATGAACAGGAAGTTGTAGGCGAGGAAACACAGGATCGCGGCCATCACCGCCACGCTGGCGCGCGTGCGTGCAGCCACCAGTACCACCGCGACGATGAACACCATCGACAGGTCGGCCATGCCCACCCAGTGTTCGGCCAGCCACGCCACCGCACAGGCCAATGCGGTCGCGATCAGGGCTTGTGCAGGCTCGTAGCTGATGCCGCGCATCGGCGGCAGCAGGCTCTCGCGGCGCGAGCGTGCGCGTGCCTGCGGCGTGCTGATGATGGTGATCTCGTAATGCGCGCCACGCTGGATCAGCTGCTGGGTCAGGGTGCGGTTGAACATCCGTGCCAGTGGACGTTCGCGGGTACGGCCCAGCACCAGGGTCGACACGCCGTTGTGTGCGGCATGGTCGAGCAGGGCATCGGCAATGCTCGATCCATGCAGCAGTTCGGCGTCGCCGCCCAGCCGCCTTGCCAGCGCAAAGGCCGCATCGATCTCGCGCCGGGTCGCCTCGTCCTGGCGCCGGCCCTGCACGGTCACTACCGTCCACGGCGCGTCACGGCGCTCTGCGATGCGCCGCGCCACGCGCACCAGGTATTCGCTCTGGCCGCCCCCGTCGATGGCCACCAGAACGCCGCGACGCAGGGGCAGATTGCCTTCGCCACGCGCGGCGCGGGTTTCGCGCAGGCTGCTGTCGACGCGGTCGGCGGCTTCCTGCATCGCCAGTTCGCGCAGCGCGGTCAGGTTGGCCGGTGAGAAGAACGCCTGCAGTGCCTGCGCGGCCTGTTCCGGCACATAGACCTTGCCCTGCTGCAGGCGCGCGATCAGTTCGCGCGGCGGTAGATCGACCAGCACGATGTCGTGCAGGCGGTCGAGCACGCCGTCGGGCACGGTCTCGCTGACGCGCACGCCGGTGATCCGCATCACCACGTCGTTGAGGCTTTCCAGATGCTGGATGTTGACCGTGGTCCAGACGTCGATGCCGGCGTCCAGCAGCTCCATCACATCCTGCCAGCGCCGCTCATGACGGCTGCCGGGCGCATTGCGATGGGCCAGTTCATCCACCAGCACCAGCGCTGGATGCCGTGCGAGCACTGCATCCAGGTCCATCTCCTGCAGGGCATGGCCGTGGTAGGCCACGTCCTTCAGCGGCAGCTGCGGCAGGCCCTCCAGCAGGGCCTGGGTATCGGTGCGTCCATGGGTTTCCACCAGGCCCACCACCAGGTCGACGCCGCGGCGCAGCTGTTCCTGCGCGCGGGTCAGCATGGCGTAGGTCTTGCCCACGCCCGGCGCCGCACCGAGGAACACGGTCAGCTTGCCGCCGGCTTCACGTTGCAGGCCTTCAACCAGGGCATCGGCCTGGCGGGTACGTGCATCAGTCATGAGGGCCGCTGTCATGGCCACCATTGTGCGCGCAGCAGGTGCAGCCCAGCATCACGGCGCCTTGGCCGCATGGTCCAGCGCGAAGTTCAGCGTCACCACGTTCACCCGTGGCTGCCCGAACAGGCCCCACTGGCGCCCTTCGGTATGCGCCTGCACCAGTGCCTGCACGCGCTCCACCGGCAGGCCACGGGCACGCGCCACGCGTGCTACCTGCAGCTGCGCCGCCGCCGGCGACAGCTGCGGATCCAGTCCGCCGGCGGACTGGGTGACCAGGTCCGCTGGCACCTGCGCCGGGGCGACACCTTCGCGCGCGGCCACCGCAGCGGTGCTGGCGGCAACACGTTCGGCCAACGCCGGGTTGCTGCGCGCCAGGTTGGAACCGGCCGCGGCCATCGGGTCGTAGTTGGCCGCCGACGGACGCGCCTGGAAGTAGCCGTCAGCGGTGAACGGCTGCGCCAGCCAGGCCGAGCCGCGCACCTGGCCGCTGCCATCGCGCAGCAGGCTGCCTTCGGCCTGGGTCGGGTAGGCCAGCCCGGCAAAGCCGGTGGCGATGCCGGCATAGACCGCGCCGGCCAGCAGCAGGGTGGCCAGGCCCAGGCCGATCGCCGGGCGCCAGCAGGCGCCGTCCTGCAGGCTGGCCACGCGGGCCTCGGCCTTGGCGTCGCCCGGAAGGGAAGATGAGGTGGAAGCAGAACGGTTCATGCGCCGAATACCAGGACAAGAAGGAGGTCAATCGCCTTGATCGCTGCGAACGGCAGCAGCACGCCGCCGAGGCCGTACACCAGCATGTTCCGGCGCAGCAGTGCGGTGGCGGTGGCCGGGCGGAAGCGCACGCCACGCAGGGCGAGCGGGATCAGCGCGGGAATCACCAGGGCGTTGAAGATCAGCGCCGCCAGCACCGCGTTGCGCGGGCTCGACAGCTGCATCACGTTCAGTGCGGCCATGGTCGGAACGGCCACGGCGAACAGCGCCGGCAGGATCGCGAAGTACTTGGACACGTCGTTGGCCAGCGAGAAGGTGGTCAGCGCGCCGCGGGTGATCAGCTGCTGCTTGCCCACTTCCACCACCGACAGCAGCTTGGCCGGGTCCGAATCGAGGTCGACCATGTTGCCGGCCTCCTTCGCCGCCTGCGTGCCGGAGTTCATCGCCAGGCCGATGTCGGCCTGGGCCAGCGCGGGAGCATCGTTGGTGCCATCGCCCACCATCGCCACCAGTCGGCCACCGGCCTGTTCCTGGCGGATGCGTGCCAGCTTGTCTTCCGGACGGGCCTCGGCGATGTAGTCGTCGACGCCAGCCTCGGCGGCAATGGCTGCTGCCGTCAGCGGGTTGTCGCCGGTGATCATCACCGTACGGATGCCCATCGCCCGCAGCTGCGCGAACTTCTCGCGCATGCCGTGCTTGACCACGTCCGACAGCTCGATCACGCCCAGCACGTGGCGACCCTCGGCCACCACCAGCGGGGTGGCGCCATTGCGCGCGACCTGCTCGACGCGGCCGGCCAGTTCAGCCGGCACGTTGCCGCCCAGCGCCTGCACGTGGGCGCGTATCGCATCGGCAGCGCCCTTGCGGATCTGCCGCCCATGTTCCAGATCCACGCCGGACATCCGGGTCTGGGCACTGAAGGCCAGGTAGTCGGCATGGTCTGGCTCGGCGGTGGCGCAGCCCTGTTCGCGCGCCAGGCGCACGATCGACTTGCCTTCCGGGGTCGGGTCGGCCAGCGAGGACAGCAGTGCCGCCTCGCGCAGCTGGCTGGCATCGATGCCGGCCAGCGGATGGAAGTGGCTGGCCTGGCGGTCGCCGTAGGTGATGGTGCCGGTCTTGTCCAGCAGCAGCACGTCGACGTCGCCGGCCACTTCCACCGCCTTGCCCGACTTGGCCAGCACGTTGGCGGCCAGCGCACGGTTCATGCCGGCGATGCCGATGGCCGGCAGCAGGCCGCCAATGGTGGTCGGGATCAGGCACACCAGCAGCGCGATCAGCAGCAGCGGATCGACCTTGACGCCGACGGCTGCACCAATGGCCGGCAACGTGGCCACCACCACCAGGAAGGTCAGCGTCATCGCCGCCAGCAGCAGGGTCAGCGCGATCTCGTTGGGGGTCTTCTGGCGGTTGGCACCTTCCACCAGCGCGATCATCCGGTCCAGGAAGCTGTGGCCCGGCTCGGCGGTCACCCGCACGATGATCTGGTCGGACAGCACCTTGGTGCCACCGATCACACCGGAACGGTCGGTACCTGCCTCGCGCAGCACCGGTGCCGATTCGCCGGTCACCGCCGCTTCGTTGATGGTGGCCAGGCCCTGCACGATCTCGCCATCGGCCGGCACCAGCTCACCGGCACTGACGATCACATGGTCGCCCGGGCGCAGTTCGGCGGCCGGCACCTGGGCTTCTGCGGCACCCGGCTGCGGCGCCGCCAGCCGGCGTGCCACCAGGTCCTGGCGGGCACGGCGCAGTGACGCGGCCTGGCCACGGCCACGCGCCTCGGCCACTGCTTCGGCGAAATTGCCGAACAACACGGTCACCAGCAGGATCGCGGTCACTGCCAGGCCGAAGCCCAGCGGCGCATTGCCGGTCAGTGTGACGATGGCCGCGACGATCGTGCCGGCCATCACCACCGCCATCACCGGGCTGCGCACCAGGTGCATCGGCGAGAGCTTGCGTACTGCTTCGACCAGCGCACGGCGCAGGCCGGCGCCATCAAGCAGCGCAGGGCGCGGGGCAAGGGAACTACGGGTGGAACTTGCGTGGGTACTCATCGGGGTGTCCTTAGTGCAGTCCCAGGCTGAGGTGGTCGGCGATCGGGCCGAGTACCAGCGCCGGCATGAACTGCAGCACGGTCAGGATGACGATCACCGAGACCAGGGTCAGGGCGAAGGTCGGGGTTTCGATCTGCAGGCTGCCGGCAGACTCCGGCGCCTGGCGCTTGGCGGCCAGCTGTGCGGCCACCACCAGCGGGATGATCAGCAGCGGGAAGCGGCCCAGCAGCAGCACCAGCGAGCAGCTCAGGTTCCACCACAGCGTGGCGTCGCCCAGCCCCTCGAAGCCCGAGCCGTTGTTGGCGTAGGCCGAGACGTACTCGTAGAACACCTGGCTGATGCCATGGAAGCCCGGGTTGGAGGTAGCGGCCAGCCCGGGCACGGCCAGGGTGATCGCGGTGAACACCAGCAGGGTGATCGGCTGCAGCAGCACCAGCAGGGCCAGCAGGCGTACCTGTGGCGTCTCCAGCTTGCGGCCGAACAGTTCCGGCGTACGTCCGGTCATCAACCCGGCCAGGAACACGCCCAGCAGCAGGTACACGATGAACTGCTGCAGGCCACAGCCGATGCCGCCCCAGATCGCGCTGACCAGCATGTTGACCATCGCGATGCCGCCACTCAGCGGCGCCAGCGAGTCATGCATGCCGTTGACCGACCCGTTGGAGACCTGGGTGGTCACCGCCGCCCACAGCGCCGTGCCGTCGGCGCCGAAGCGCACCTCCTTGCCTTCCATCAGCAGCGGCGTGGCGGCGCTGGCACTGTGCCCTTCGCTCCACACCATCGCGCCGGTGGACAGCAGCGACATGCCCAGCATGCAGCTGAACACCAGGGCGCCGAACCGGCGCCGGCCGGTGAACGCACCGATCATGAAGATCACCGCCATCGGCACCAGCAGGATGCCGACGATCTCCAGCGCGTTCGACAGCGGGGTCGGGTTCTCCAGCGGGAAGCTGCTGTTCGGGCCGTACCAGCCGCCACCGTTGGCGCCCAGCTGCTTGGCCGCGACCATCGCCGCCACCGGGCCCAGCGGCAGTTTCTGTCCGGTCATGCCGGCGCTGGCATCGATCGGCGTGGCCTGCGGGCCACCGGCCATCGTCGACGGCACGCCCTGGCTGGTCAGCAGCAGGGTCCACACCAGGCACAGCGGCAACAGGAAGCGCACGCACAGGCGCACCACGTCCACGTAGTAGTTGCCCACCGCCACCTGGCGGTCGTCGCCGGCACCGGTGGCCGCCGCAGCCTGCGGCGCACGCGAGAACAACGCGCGCAGCGTGGCCACAGCCAGCGCCAGGCCCATCATCGGTGTCACCACCTGCAGGCCGGTGATGCCGGTCATCTGTGAGAGGTAGGACAGCTGGGCCTGGCCCGAATAGTGCTGCTGGTTGGTGTTGGTCAGGAACGAGATCATCGTGTGCAGCGCGGTGTCCCAGCGCATGTTCGGGATCTGGTCCGGGTTCAACGGCAACCAGGCCTGGGTCATGAACACCGCCTGGGTCAATACGGCGATCACTACGTTGCTCAGCACGAAGGCCAGCACGTAGCCGCGCCAGGACATCGCGCGCGAGGGATCGACGCCGAACACCTTGTACAACGGCTTTTCGATCCAGTTGAACAGCACGTCGGCCTTCATCGGCGTGCCGCGCATCACGCGCGCCAGGTACAGGCCCAGCGGCCACGCCAACAACAGGCTGGCGGCAATAATCACAAGCATCTCGGTCATGGCAGGCTCCGCTCAGAACGACTCGGGCCGCAGCACGACATAAAGGAGATAGGCGGCGGCGACCAGCACCAGCACGCCACACAACAACGACAGCCAGGGGGACATTGCAATAGCGTCCTGGTGGAACCCCTCCACCTCAGGCCGTCATCGTCGTCCTGCCGCCCATAAACGCACTACGCGCCGGACCGTGCCGACGCGTAAAGAGTGCATAAATTCCGTGGGCCAAGCCGTAACCAGGCGCCGCCCACTGTAGAGCCGGGCCCATGCTGGGCTGCTCTTTCCCAAGGCCACGCGGAGCCAAGCATGGGCTCGACCCTACAAGCGAATCACGGCGCCTGACTCGCTGGCGCCACGCCCTTCAGCTCGCGGTAGCGCTGCAGCGTGCTGTCGATCTCGGCCTTCAGCGCCTGCTGCTGCTGCAGGAACCCGGCCTGCAGGCGCTGCTGCGCCCGCAACTGCACGTGCCGCTGACGGATCGCCTCGGCCTGCTTGTCGGCCACCTTGCCACCGGCCAGTTCTCGGTCGCCAGCGGCCGACAACAGCGCTACCAGCGATTCGCGCAGGCTGGTGACGTTGTACTCGGCGGTCTTCAGGTTGTTGTCGAGCACTTCCTGGCGCTCGGCGAACACCCGGCGCAGGTCGTCCTCGCTGCCATAGGTGGACAGCATCGCCTGTTCGGTGCGCTGGCGGGTCTGCTCGGCCATCAGGTCCAGCTGCTGCTGCTGCGCCTCGGTGCTGGCCGCGGCGCGCTCTTCGTCGGTCAACGCGCGCTGGACCTGCGCATTGCGCAGGCCGCTCTTCGCGTTGAACTCCTCGCGGGCGTGATTGACCGCATCGGCTGGCAGCGAATCGCTGCAGATCCGCTCCTTGCCCTCGTTCCAGCAATACAGCTTCTTCTCCACTTTGCCGCCGTCGCGCGACTGCGCCGGCACGGTGGACGGCACGGCCAGCAGCAGGCCGGCAAAGAGAACGGCAGGAACTCGGGACATGACCTTTCCCCTGGGTCGGTCAGCGGATCGAACGGACGCCGTACTGGGCCCGGTAGGCTTCCAGCGGCTGGCGGTAACCCACAAGTTCCGGGTTGCCGGAGGCGAAATCAAGCAGATCGGCCAGCGACGCCACGGCGATCACCGGAATCCCGGCCTCTTCGGCCACCGACTGCGCCGCCGAGCGGCGGTCGGTTTCCGAGGCGATCTCCTGGCGGTCCAGGGCTACCACGATGCCGGCCGGGGTGCCGCCGGCAGCGCGGATGATGCCCAGCGCTTCGCGGATCGCGGTACCGGCGGTGATCACGTCGTCGACGATCAGCACGCGCTTGCCATTCATGTCGGCGCCGATCAGCTGGCCGCCTTCGCCGTGGTCCTTGGCTTCCTTGCGGTTGAACGACAGCGGCAGGTCGCGGCCGCGCTGGGCCAGCTCGCAGGCCATCGCGGTGGCCAGCGGAATGCCCTTGTAGGCCGGGCCGAACACCACGTCGTACTTGATCCCGCTGGCATCGATGGCATCGGCATAGCAGGCGCCGAGCTGGGACAGCAGCGAACCGGAGTCGAAACGGCCGGCGTTGAAGAAATAGGGGCTCAGCCGGCCGGACTTGAGGGTGAACTGGCCGAAGCGCAGGGCGTCGGCAGTCAGGGCCAGCTGCAGGAAACGGTGGCGGTGGTCGCTCATCAAAACTCGATTCATCTTCATTTGGAGCACAAATCCTAATCCAGCTGGGCGTTTCGCGCTCGTCCGGCCCCGCGTGAAGGCTGTCGCGGCGCTGCCTGGCGGACTGCGCAGCCCCACGGGCAACCGGTATGCTTGCCCGGTTTCCCGCCGCAGGTCCCCGCATGCGCATCATCAGTTTCAACGCCAATGGCATCCGTTCCGCCGCGACCAAGGGCTTCCTGGACTGGTTCCGTGCCCAGGACGCCGACGTCCTGTGCATCCAGGAAACCAAGGCCCAGGAAGACCAGCTGACCGACCCGATGTTCCGTCCGGATGGCCATCACTGCTTCTACCGCGACGCCATCACCAAGAAGGGCTACAGCGGTGTGGCGATCTACAGCAAGCGCGAGCCGGACCAGGTCATCACCTCGCTGGGCTGGGCCCCGTTCGACGACGAAGGCCGCTACATCGAGGCGCGCTACGGCAATCTCAGCGTGGTCTCTTTCTATATTCCCTCCGGCAGCTCGGGTGACCTGCGCCAGGGCTTCAAGTTCGAAGTGATGGAATGGCTGCGCCCGATCCTGGAGGAGTGGGCGCGCAGCGGCCGCGACTACGTGCTGTGCGGCGACTGGAACATCGTGCGTTCGGCGCTGGACATCAAGAACTGGAAGTCCAACCAGAAGAATTCCGGCTGCCTGCCGGAGGAGCGCGACTGGCTCAACGCCCTCTGCGCCGACCATGGCCAGGCCACCGATGTCGCCGCCGGCCGCGGTTGGGCCGATGCCTACCGCCTGCTCAATCCCACCGGCGAGGATTACACCTGGTGGAGCAACCGCGGCGCCGCCCGCGCCAACAACGTCGGTTGGCGCATCGACTACCAGTTCATCACGCCGGGCCTGCGCGACAAACTGCGTAGCTGTTCGATCTACCGCGACGAGCGCTTCTCCGACCACGCCCCGTTCACCGTGGACTACGACCTGTGACCGAGGCCGCCACGCCGGTCAGCTACAAGGGCTGGGCAGGCATCAAGCGCGCCTTCGGTACCCCGTCGGCGCTGACCATGGCCATGCTTGGCTTCGGCAGTGGCCTGCCGTTCCTGCTGATCGCTTCGCAGACGCTGTCCACGCGCCTGCGCGACGTCGGCCTGGACCTGGGCAGCATCGGCCTGATCAGCCTGGCCAGCTTCTTCTACCTGCTCAAGTTCCTGTGGGCGCCGCTGCTGGACCGCTATGCATTTCCGCTGCTGGGCGCGCTCGGCCGCCGCCGTTCGTGGCTGCTGGTATCGCAGGTGCTGGTGCTGGTCGGCCTGGTCGCACTGGCCTTCGTGCGGCCGGAAGAGGGCGTCTGGCCACTGGTGATGTGGGTGCTGGTGGCGTCGTTCGCTGGCGCCACCCAGGACTCAGCGGTCGATGCCTACCGTATCGAGATCGCTCCGCAGACCGCGCAGGCCGCGCTGGCGGCCACCTATACGCTGGGCTACCGGATCGGCCTGATCCTGGCCGGTGCCGGCGCGCTGTACCTGGCGCAGTTCGAAGGCTGGATCGTCGCCTACCTGGCGATGGCCGCGCTGATGCTGCTGCCGATCGTCACTACCCTGCTGTGCGCCGAACCGGAGCGCCCGGCCACGGCGGTGCAGCGTCGCATCGATATCGCCGAAGCCTTCGTCCAGCCCATCTCCAGCTTCTTCAGCCGTAATGGCGTGGCGTTGGCCCTGGTGCTGCTGGCCTTCGTCGGCCTGTTCAAGTTCCCCGATCAGGTGATCGGCGTGATGGCCGGGCCGTTCTATCTCGATTCGGGGTTCGACAAGGCCGACATCGCCACCGTGTCCAAGCTGTTCGGTGTATGGATGGGGATCGGCGGTGCGTTCCTGGGGGGTATTGCGGTGGCCGCATTCGGCTTCCGGCGCATGCTGCTGGTGGCCGCACTGGGCGTGGCGATGTCCAACCTCGCCTTCCTGCTGATGGCGCACAACCCAGGCAAGCTGTGGGCGTTCTATGCCGCGCTCAGTGCCGACAACCTGTTCCAGGGGTTCGCCGGCACCGTGCTGGTGGCCTTCATGTCGTCGCTGACCGACCGCAACTTCACCGCCACGCAGTACGCGTTGCTGGTATCGCTGGCCAACCTGCCGGGCAAGTTCATCGGCGGTGTCTCCGGATACATCGTTGAAGCGACGTCCTACAGCACGTTCTTCATCCTCAGCTCGATCACTGTGGTGCCGACCCTGCTGCTGCTGGCCTGGCTGTGGCCGCGGATCGCCGACCGCGGGCCGCCGCCGGTCGCCTGATTGCCTGCCCGCCCGGACTGCGGGATCATCGCCCCCGACGCGCCGAGGGGGCGGTGCCTTGCGAACGGGGAAGTGAGCATGGCCGACGTTGTGCTGCGGGACCTGGACCCGCTGCTGCTGGAACGTATCCGACGTGTCGCGGTCGCCCGCGGCTGGACCCATGAACAGACCTGCGCCGCCTTGTTGGAGCAGGGCCTGTTCAGCAGTGAACTGGAGGTTCGCTCCGGCTTCGGCGATCCCGAAGTGGACGCCCTCTCCGATGCGATCGCCGCCCTGCAGGCCTTGCCCGCAGGGCAGGGCTTCGATTAGCGGCTTTGTAGAGCCGAGCCCACGCTCGGCTGCCCGGTGAATCCACGCCGTGCGTGGATGGCGCCACCTCACGCCAGGTGGATTGCCCCAAGGATCCGCGGCCCCTTCGCTCCGGTCACGCTCGGCAGGTTGCCGGCCAGCCCGTCCATCGTCCGCTGCGCCAGCCAGGCGAATCCCATCGCCTCCACGTACTCCGGGTCCAGCCCATGCACCGCGCTGGACTCCACCTGCACCTCCGGCAGCCGCGCCGCCAGCCGCTTCATCAGCTGCCGGTTGCGTACGCCGCCGCCACAGACCAGCAGGCGCCGGGTCTGCGGCTGCTGCGCCAGCAGCGCATCGGCCACGGTTGCCACGGTCAGCTCCAGCAGCGTGGCCTGCACATCGGTGGCGGCGTACTGGCCTTCCCCCATGTGCGCCTCGGCCCAGGCCAGGTGGAACTGCTCGCGCCCGGTGCTCTTCGGCGGCGGCAGCGCGAACCACGGGTCCGAACGCCAGCCGGCCAGCAGGCCCTCGTCCACCGCGCCACTGGCGGCATACGCGCCATCGGCATCGAAGGTACGGCCGGTGTGGCGCTGGCACCAGGCATCCATCAGCGCGTTGGCCGGGCCGGTATCGAAGCCGCGCACCGCGCCTTCGCGCGGGATCAGGGTCAGGTTGGCGATGCCGCCCAGGTTGAGCACCGCGCGGTCTTCATCGGCGGCACCCAGCATGCCCAGGTGGAAAGCCGGCATCAGCGGCGCACCATGCCCCCCGGCCGCTACGTCGCGACGGCGGAAGTCGGATACTGTGGTGATTCCGGTCAGTTCGGCGATGCGGTTGCCGTCGCCCAGCTGCACAGTGAACGCCGGATCGGCCAGCGGGCGGTGTCGCACGGTCTGGCCGTGCGAGCCGATCGCGCGCACCTGGCTGCGGTCCACGCCGGCTTCGGCCAGCAGCTGGTTGGCGGCCTCGGCGAAGTTGATCGCAATCCGCGCGTCCAGTTCGCCCAGCTCCTCCAGCGAATCCAACGGGCCACCTTCGCCCAGCGCCACCAGCCGCGCGCGCAGCACCGGTTCCCAGCGTGCGGTCAGGCCGTGCACGAAGCGGCAGCCACCGCCCGCGGGAAACTGCACCAGCGCGGCGTCGATGCCGTCGGCGCTGGTGCCCGACATCAGGCCAAGATACAGGGGGGCGTCAGCGTCGGCAGTAGTGTTCATGGCAGGCACAAAAAAAGGACGCGGCAAGCTTGGGCTGCCGCGTCCTTGCTCGTCAACGCAGGGGCTCAGCCGCGCTTGCGGCCGGTCGCCTGCTTGTCCTTGGCGCTGGCCACCTCGGCGGCGGCCTCGTCGCGGCTGGTCGGTGCCGGGCTGGCATCGGCGTAGATCAGCTTCTCCATGCCCTGGATGCGGGCCATCGCTGGCGCGGTCTGCGCGCGGAAGGCGACCAGCTCGGCGCCCTTCAGCGGCTCCGGCGGCGGCATGGTCACGGTCAGCGGGTTGCGGTGCTCGCCGTTGACGCGGAATTCGTAGTGCAGGTGCGGCCCGGTCGCCAGGCCGGTCGAGCCGACATAGCCGATCACCGTGCCCTGGGCCACGCGCTGGCCGGTCCTGATGTTCGCAAAGCGCGACATGTGGCCGTACAGGGTGGTGTGGCCTCGACCGTGGTCGAGGATCACCACATTGCCGTAGCCGCGCTGCACGCCCGCGAACTGCACGCGGGCATCGCCGGCGGCCATGATCGGCGTGCCGGTACGCGCGGCGTAGTCCACGCCCTTGTGCATGCGCATCTTGCCCAGCACCGGGTGCTTGCGTGCGCCGAAGGTCGAGCTCAGCCGCGCGAACGGGATCGGCATGCGGATGAAGCTCTTCTTCAACGAACGGCCGTTGATGTCGTAGTACTCGGACTTGCCGTTGCGGTCGAAGCGGAAGCCGGAATAGGTCTTGCCCCCGGTGGTGAAGGTCGCCGCCAGGATCTTGCTGGTGTCCACCTTCTCGCCCTCGCGCCAGGTCTCGTCCATCACCACGCTGAAGCGGTCGCCCGGCTGCAGGTCCTTGGAGAAGTCGATGTCGTACTTGAAGATGTCGTCGGTCATCGTCGCGATCGCCGACGGCGACAGCCCGGCCCGGCGGGCCGCGGCATACAGCGAACTGGTGATCTCGCCGCTGGTGACCACGGTACGCGTGGAAGTCTCGCGCCGCGTCACCTTCTCCTTGATGTCATCGCCGGCCAGGCTCAGTTCCACCCGGTTGTCGGCGTCGCGATCGAAGCGGATGCTGCGCAGGTCGCCGGACAGCGGCATGTCGAAGGCGATCTCGGCGCCCGGGCGCAGCTTGGTCAGCGCCTCGCGCGCACCGGGGTGCTCCAGCACCCGGTGCAGGGTGGTGGCCGGAATGCCGGCTTTGTCGAACAGGTCGCTCAGGGTCTGGCCGCGCTGGATGCGCAGCACCTGCCAGCTGTCGCCCGGCACCTGCTGCTGGCGGGCCATGGTCAACGGCGGCAGCGGCAGCGCCAGGCTGGTGTGGCTGTCCGCGTAAGGCGCATCAATGGTGTGCGAGAAACCGGGGACGATCGTCGCCACCAGGGCGCCGATGGTCGCAAACAGGCTGGCGTGCATCCAATGGCGGCGGGTCCAGCGCTCATTGAAGGCGGCGGGAAGGTGTTGCCTGAGCTTCCGATGCAGGGCGTTGTCGTGCAGGACGTGAAGGCGTTCCTGGAAGCGCTGCTTGCGTGCGCGCCCTTGTTCGGAATTGTGCATCGGCGGTTTTTTCCTGGCGGCCCGGGAGCGCGGGCCTGATCGGCGGTTACCATAGACACCCGAGAAAACCGCGTCAAACCCTTGTGCCCATTGGCTTTTGTGAAGCCAATCGGGTTAACTTTGCTTTAACACCCCACACAAGAATCGGCGTTGCCGGGAGTAGTCACGTGTCCTCGATTGAAGAAGCCCTTGCCCTGATCGGCCGCGGTGCCGACGAGATCCTCAAGCTCGAGGATCTGCGTGCGCGCCTGCAGGAAGGCCGCCCGCTGCGGATCAAGGCCGGCTTCGACCCCACTGCGCCCGACCTGCACCTGGGCCACACGGTGCTGCTGAACAAGATGCGCCAGTTCCAGGACCTCGGCCACCAGGTCATTTTCCTGATCGGCGACTTCACCGGCATGATCGGCGATCCCTCGGGCAAGAGCCTGACCCGCAAGCCGCTCAGCCGCGATGACGTGCTGGCCAACGCCCGTACCTACGAGGAACAGGTGTTCAAGGTGCTCGACCGCAGCCGTACCGAAGTCCGCTTCAACTCGGAGTGGTTCGGCAAGATGGGCGCGGCCGACATGATCCGCCTGGCCGGCCAGCACACCGTGGCACGCATGCTCGAGCGCGACGACTTCGCCAAGCGCTATGCCGCCCAGCAGTCCATCGCCATCCATGAGTTCCTGTACCCGCTGGTGCAGGGCTACGACTCGGTGGCCCTGGAGGCCGACGTCGAGCTGGGCGGTACCGACCAGAAGTTCAACCTGCTGATGGGCCGTGGCCTGCAGGAACACCATGGCCAGAAGCCGCAGGTGGTGCTGACCATGCCGCTGCTGGAAGGCCTGGATGGCGTCAACAAGATGT
This sequence comes from Stenotrophomonas sp. HMSC10F07, assembly GCF_001807895.1. Taxonomy (NCBI): domain Bacteria; kingdom Pseudomonadati; phylum Pseudomonadota; class Gammaproteobacteria; order Lysobacterales; family Lysobacteraceae; genus Stenotrophomonas; species Stenotrophomonas sp. HMSC10F07. The sequence continues at coordinate 894 of NZ_KV791412.1, read as the reverse complement.
CCAAGTCGCTGGGCAACTACATTGGTATCAGCGAGCCGGCCATCGACATCGTCACCAAGACCATGAAGGTGGACGACACCCTGATGTGGCGCTGGATCGAGCTGCTGTCCTTCGACATCAGCCAGGCCGAGGCCGTGCAGCTGCGCGAGCAGGTGGCCAATGGCGGCCTGAACCCGCGCGTGGTCAAGCTGCGCCTGGCGCGTGAGCTGGCGACCCGTTTCCACGACGCCGTGGCGGCAGAGCAGGCGATTGCCGGCTGGGAGGCGGCGGTGACCGGGCAGGGCGACATCACCCAGTTGCCGCTGCAGGATGTGGCGATCCCGGCCGAAGGCCTGCGTATTGCCGCGTTGCTGACGGCGGCCGGCCTGACCCCGAGCAACTCCGAAGCCAACCGCAAGCTCAAGGAGCGCGCGGTGAAGGTGGACGGTGAAGTGGTTGAAGACGGCCAGCAGGTGCTGCAGCCGGGCTTCGAAGGCCTGCTGCAGGTCGGCAAGCGCACCTTCGCCCGCGTGCGCCTGGTTGCTGGCTGAGAAGAAGGAAGGGCCGGCGCCAGCCGGCCCTTCCTTATGCTCTTGTAGAGCCAAGCCCACGCTTGGCTCATCTTCGCGGGAGCCTACCGCAGCGCGCCGGATGAACGGATGCAACATCCGGTGAAAAAAATCGCCACACCCCCTTCACAAATGATCGGAATGGGGACATACTTCTCCTCCCCCGTCGCAGGGGTCGCCACCAAGGGGCTTCAGCGACAACAGGGCGCCCACCACCGCCGAACGAGATGATCGAACGAAGGTGTTGACGGACTGAAAAAGTCTGGCATAATAGGCGGCTCGCTACGAAGGAAACTTCGTGGCACACGGGAGCGGCGCTGAGGCCACTTCCCCGGATCTTTGAAAG